>CACYWX010000050.1:0-12565 GCA_902778205.1 uncultured Ruminococcus sp.
CTATCCGGCGAACGGCAAACGAATATAAGGCATTTGCCGACTGCATAGTTCTTCTCGATCGAAACGATTTCGATTTCCGCCCTGTCTCCCGGGACAAGACCGGGAACGAACACCACCATGCCCTCATTCCGGACGATCCCCGCCCCCATTTCGTTCATTTCCGCGCAATCTGCCGTAAAAACCGTCCCGATCCGCTCCATATCCCCATACCCGCGTTTTTTCTTCCATTATAGCGCATTCCGCGCCTCTTGTCAATCACGCCGGTTCCACATTTGCTGAAGCGGTTCTCAGACAGCCCCTCACCGGGAGACAGGGGCATGCATATGCTGGAGGTGAGTCTGGAAAGAAAAAGGAAGGAACCCATATGCAGGATTGCATCATTACCGTTAAAAGCAGAACCGCCGCCGAACGGGGCAGACGGAGTTATCCGCAGTCCGGCGCGACAGTCGTTTCGCTGGATCCCGGCGTGACCCGGCACGGATGCTCCTTCGGCCTGAGACTGCCGTGCCGGAACGTCGGAAGGATGAAGGCCGAGCTGGACCGGATGGGGATCCCCTACGGGGAAGTGATCGGAGGGTACGGAGCGGGATGAGCATCGTCTACCTTGACCACGCTGCAACCGCATGGCCGAAGCCGGAGCCTGTTTTGAGAGCCGCCGTGGAGGCCATGCGCCGCGCGGGAGGAAATCCGGGCCGGGGCGCGCATCCCCTGTCGGACGCCGCCGCTGAGCTCTTGTATACGGCCCGGGAGGAGGCGGCGGATTTCTTCGGCGGAACCCCGGAACGCACCGTTTTCACCCCCGGGGCCACCTATTCCCTGAACACCGCCATCCGCGGCATGGTAAAGCCCGGGGACCACATCCTCTATGACAATTTCGCCCACAACGCCGTTCTGAGACCGGTCCTGGCCCTGAAGAAAGCCGGAATCTGTACGGCGGATCCCTACGATGCGTCCCGGGGAGACGAGGCGCTGTTCGCGTCCCTGGAGAAGGCACTGACTCCCCGGACCCGCATGGTGATCGCCACGCACCGGTCCAACGTCTGCCCCCGCTGTCTGCCCGTCCGGGAGATCGGTCGGTTCTGCCGGGAACACGGGCTGCTGTTCGTGGCGGACGCGGCTCAGAGCGCTGGGCACGATCCCATCTCAGTGGAGGAGGACGGGATCGATGCCCTGTGCATGCCCGGCCACAAGGGTCTT
Organism: uncultured Ruminococcus sp.; assembly: GCA_902778205.1. Lineage (GTDB taxonomy): Bacteria > Bacillota > Clostridia > Oscillospirales > CAG-272 > UMGS1696. The sequence continues at coordinate 1,198 of CACYWX010000050.1, forward strand.
TTGGGTCTGCCCGGATGCGGACTCCTGCTCCTCAGCCGGGAAGCCCGGTGCGATCCCCTCATCTACGGCGGCGCGGGGATCCTGTCGGAGGAGCCCGGAATGCCGGAGGAGCTGCCCGAAAGGCTCGAGCCAGGGACTCTGCCGCTTGCCTCCATCGCGTCGGTGCTGGCGGGGATCCGTCTGGTCCGGCGTCTGGGCCTCGATGAGATCCGGGAGCGGGAGGAGAAGCTGTCGCGCCTGTTCGTCTCGGGCCTCGGGAAGGCAGGGCGGTACCGGACGGTGGGGGACACCCGGGGATCCGTGGTCAGCCTCCTGCACGAACGGCTCTCCCCTGCCTGGATCGGCGCGCTGCTGGGAGAGCGCGGGATCTGCGTGAGAACGGGCTTCCACTGCGCTCCCCTGGCGCATAAGACCCTGGGAACCGCGGAAAACGGGACCGTCCGCGTCAGCTTTTCCTTCTCGAATACCGCGGAAGATATTGAACGAATTCTGAATGTTCTGAAGGAGATTGATGAATTTTGACCCGCCTGCCTTGACTTTGCCCCCGGAAGAAGGTATAATATAATAAGCTATATGTGTGAACTGTATTCAGAAAGGATTTTGTCATGGCAGACTGGATTGTGGATAAAAACGACGTAAAATCGACGGTTGACGGTGACTTCATTCTCTACCGGAACCGCCCTCTGGTGCGGGAGGACAACGTGATCTGCTACGGGAACGTGTCCGATCCCTATATTATTCAGATGATCATCATGTCCGAGAAGGAATACAAGGGCAGAAAGGTGCCGGATCAGATCTACGTCCAGCTCCTCAGCACCGATACCTCCAAGCCCATGAGCGCCAGAGTCGAGAAGGACATCATGCGGTCCGGGCTCAGCGACGCGCTGGATATGAGCGTGGCCTGGCTGGACCGGTACAACGCCGTTTCCTGACGCATCGCCGCGGCGAAAGACGAATGTCACCAAAGGAGACGCTTCCCGGAACCCCGGAACGGAGCGTCTCCTTTTTTCATGCCACGGAAAGGATAGAAAACCGGCGCCTCCACACACGGAAGGGGCCGGTTCTGTCTGTTCGATTGAGAATGATGCCGCAAGGCTCCGGGGACTCAGGACGCGGGTCTGACCTGCTTCCTCGAGGGCATTTTCGACATCTGCCGCTGAGCCATGACGAGGCCGTAGTAGATGCCCTTCTGCCGCATGAGCTCCTCGTGGGTGCCCATCTCCGCCAGCTCGCCCTTGTCCAGCACCAGGATCCGGGTGGCGTTGCGGAGGGTGGACAGCCGGTGGGCGATGGCCAGGGTGGTCCGGTCCGCGATGAGCTTCTGCAGAGCGTCCTGGATCTGCTTCTCCGTCTCCGTATCCAGCGAAGCCGTGGCCTCGTCCAGAATCAGGATCCGCGGATTGTGGAGCAGGGCCCGGGCGATGGCCACCCGCTGACGTTCGCCTCCCGACAGGGTCTGGCCTCTCTCGCCCACCTTGGTGTTGTAGGCGTTGGGGAGCTTCATGATAAAGCTGTGGGCGCCCGCGATCTTGGCGGCCGTGATGACCTCGTCCCGGGTGGCGTCCGGCTTGGCGTATGCGATGTTGTCGTAGATGGTGCCGGAGAACAGGAAGGTCTCCTGAAGCACCACGCCGATCTGGGACCGGAGGGATTCCTGGGAGATGTCCCGGATGTCGATGCCGTCGATCTTGATGGCGCCCTCGGACACGTCGTACATGCGCATGACCAGGCTGATGAGGGTGGACTTGCCCACGCCGGACTTGCCCACGATGCCGATCATCTCGCCGGGCTTGATCTCGGCGGAGATGTGCTTCAGCACGTACTGGGTCTTGTCGTAGCCGAAGGATACGTCCTCCAGGGTGATGGTGCCCTCGATCCGGTGGTCCACCGCGTTCTCCCGGTCCGCCACGTCCACGTCCTCGTCCAGCACGTCGAAGATCTTGACGATGGAGGTCATGGTGCGGGTAAGACGGCGGGGCAGCCAGGACAGCCAGCGCAGAGGTCCGTAAATGATGCTGACGTAGGCGGAGAACTGGCTCATTTCGCCGAGGGTCATCTCCCCGCCGATGATCTTCGTCCCCACATAGTACAGCAGGAAGTATTCGCCCACGCCCATGAGGAAGTTCAGAAACGGCTGGATCTTGGCGAAGAAGTGCTCCGTCAGGATGCGGGTGTCGCGCAGATCTCTTGAGACCTTGTCAAACCGGGCGATCTCCCGTTTCTCCATGCCGAAGGCCTTGACGACCCGGATGCCGGAGAAGGTATCGTGAAGGATGGAGTTCTCCCGGGAATCCAGCTGCCAGCCCCGGTGGAACACGTGGCGCATGAAGCTGTGGAAGAGCCGGAAGCTCATCATGACGATGGGCGTCGGCACGATGATCATCAGGGCCAGCTTCCAGTTGTAGCTGAACAGATAGATGCCCACGGCCAGCAGGATGAAGATCTGTTCCACCATGGAGCCGAAGTCGTTGGCGATGAACCGGGACAGCTCCGCCGTGTCGCCCGAGACCCGGTTCATCAGCTCGCCGGAGGTCCGCTTGGAGATCCGCTGGATGGACATTTTCTGGATCTTGTCGAACACCATTTCGCGGAGCGTCACCGTGATGCGGTTGGAGGCCCGGATCAGAAGCACGCTTCGGATCATGGACAGGCCCATGGTGACGATGTGCATTCCGAACATGGCCAGGATGACCATGACAAAGCCCGACAGCTTCGGCATGTCCGCTGCCTTGATGTAGTCGTCCACCAGGATCCGGTTGATCCGCGGGGGAATCAGGTTGGCCAGGGCGATCAGGAAATAGAAGACGATGGAGATGTAGATCAGGCCGTGATAGGGCTTTGCGATGGTCCAGAGCCGCGAGATGTACTGCTTCTTGTCCACGCAGTGCTCGCAGATGTTGGAGCCGGGCCGGAACTGCCGTCCGCACTTTGGGCAGCGGTGGTTGACCTCGGTCTCGTAGGCGTAGGAGATCTCCTTCCCCTCGAGGTAGCGGCCAATCTCCCGGGCTGCCGCGGCGTAGAGGTCCACGTACTGTCCGTCGGACCGGCAGAGGATGCTCCAGCGGTTCTCCCTGTCCCGGTATTCAATGAAGCAGCAGCCGATCCCCTTGCGGAAGGCTGCCTCCGCGACGTCGGAGAGAGGGATCTCCCGCTTCTTTTCGCCGTCCTCAAAGACGAGAAGCCGGTCCTTCGTCAAAACCGCAATCCCGTCCGTGTGGTCCCGTCGGGCGGTGGCGGTGAGGTTGTAGTCCACGGGGAGAAGAACGTCCTCCTCCCGAAGCGACGGATCCATGCGCAAAACGCGCTCCGTCAGCACAGTTCTGTTCTGCATGCGTCACCTCCGCATCAGAGAAAGAGCTCGATCTTCTTGAAGCTCCGGCGGTCCAGAGCCTCCAGATCCGGGATTTCAAACCGGTTTCCGTCGATGTCGTTGACGAAGATCCGGGTGCCGCCCACCTTCAGCAGGCTGGAGAAGGTGTCACGGCAGGTAAATTCGATCTCCCCCTCGTCCGTTCTCACCTTCCAGTAGGAATACCCGAATTTGTCCTTGACGGAGAGGATCTGCCGGATCACGGGGGTGTAGTACTTCCGGTCCAGCTCGGCCCTCAGCATCGCCGCGTTTTCCTCACCCAGGGCGTCGATCTCCTGGATGATGCCGATCTCCTTTGAGTCGCCGTCCAGAACGGAGATGTAGGCGTAGGGGAAGTCGAAGGGGAAGGCCCGGTGCAGGAAGATCCGGTCGTAGGTCTTCTCCTCCGTGGTTCCTTCGTCGTCCGGAAGCGACGCGGTCATCCGGATGAAGTCCCCGTTCTTTTCGAACTTCGCGTTGTCCTTCGTGATATACCGGACGGCGACCACTTCCTTCAGCGCCGTTTTTTCGTTTGTCTTTTCAGCCATGTCCGCCTCCGTTATTCTTCGATGCCGATGTTCTTCATGGCTTCCATCTGGAGCCTGTACAGGTTGTAGTAGATCCCCTTCTTCGCGATCAGCTCCTGATGGGTGCCGGCCTCGGGGACCTTGCCGTTCTCGATGACGATGAGCTTGTCCGCGTCCCGGAGGGTGGAGAGACGGTGCGCGATGGAGATGGTGGTGCGACCCACGGAGAGCCTCTCCAGCGCCGTCTGGATCTTGCGCTCGGTTTCGGTGTCCATGGCGGCGGTGGCCTCGTCCAGAATCAGGATCTTCGGGTTCCGCAGAATGGCCCGGGCGATGGAGACTCTCTGCCTCTCGCCGCCGGACAGATCCTTGTGGCCGAAGCCGATCATGGTGGAGTAGGCGTCGGGCAGCTGAATGATGAAGTCGTGGGCCCCGGCGATCTTGGCGGCCTCGATGACCTCCTCCTCGGTGGCCTCGGGCTTCGCGTACCGGATGTTGTCAAGGATGGTGCCCATGAAGAGGTAGGTCTCCTGGGACACGATGGCCACGTTGTTTCGCAGATCGTCGTAGGCCAGGTCTTTGACGTCCACGCCGTCGATGAGGATCTTTCCGGCGCTCGCGTCGTACAGGCGGATCAGCAGGTTGGCCAGAGTGGATTTGCCGGCGCCCGTGTGCCCTACGATGCCCAGTGCTTCGCCGGGCTCCACGGAGAAGGACACGTTGTCGATGACTTTGCGGTTCTTTTCGTAGGAGAAATCCACGTTTCTGAATTCCACCCGGCCGGAGCACTCCTCAAGATGCACCGGATTCTCCGCCTCGGCCACGTCGGGCTTCGCGTCCATGATCTCGCAGAGACGGCTCATGGCGTTGAGGGAGTCCGTGAACTCGTACACCATGTTGACGAAGGCGTTCAGCGGGGAGAGGATCATGTTCATGTAGGCGGTGAAGGTCAGCAGGATGCCGTAGGTCATTTTTCCCTGAATGACCATCCAGCCGCCCACGCCCAGCACCACCAGATTGCTGACGTACACCAGCAGGTTCACGGTGGGGAAGGCCACGGTGCCGAAGGTGGAGGCGTCCGTCTCGGCGGCGGCCAGAGCCCGGCTGGAGCGGTCGAAGCGCACGGTCTCGTCCTTTTCCTTGGAGAAGGCTTTGACTACCCGCATGCCGGAGAGGATGTCCGACAGAATGGCGTTCATCTGCCGGGACCGGGTCCACCGCTTGATGTGGTGCTTGTCCATCCGCCCGAAGAGGAAGCGCATGCTGAAGAACAACAGCGGCACCGTCAGCACGGACAGAAGGGTCAGAAGAGGATTCATGAGCAGCATGATCACCAGCATCACCGCGATCTGCACGATGTTGACCAGATAGTAGGGCACGCCGTCGCAGAAGAACCAGTAGATGGTGTTGGCGTCCCGGGTGACCTGGGTCATGAGGCCGCCGGTCTGCCGGTTGGTGAAGAAGGACAGGGACAGCCGCTCGATGGAGGAGAAGATTACCTTCTTCAGGTCGTAGATCACGTTGGCCGCGATGGTGGTGGTCACCAGGCTGTGGAACAGGTTGAAGACTGTGCTCAGAAGCCGTGTCCCGATGATGATCATCAGCACCATCAGCACCCGCCCGTAGAACCGTCCCGTCTTCTCCAGCACCTGATCGTAGAAGAAGCCGGAGGAGATATAGGGGGACAGCACGCCGAGGGCGCTGGTGAGCAGGAGCATCAGGATCAGAAGGACGATCTGGAGCTTGTATTTCAGAACGAACTGGCCGGTCCGGGCGATAATGCGGCTCTTGTCCATGCACTTCGGGCAGAGCTTCCGCTCCTCGTCGATGTACCGGGATCCGCACTTGGGACAGAACATGTCGTCCCGGCGGCTGTGACCGGCGTGCTCGTCCGGGGTGATCTTGCCGTCCGACGCCAGCTGGCCGAGAAAGCGCGCCAGGGCGAAGAAATCGGATTTATATGTATTGGAAAGGTTGGCGATGAGAAGCCAGTCCCCGTCCGCGGTTTTCGCGGTGAACCGGGCCGACGCGATCTGCTCCTCCACGCGGAAGTCGGACAGCGTCTTCCGTTCGAACACATCCCACGTGAGCAGCTCGAATTTCCGCTCCAGCCGGTTCTTCGTCGTGAAGATTGTGGCGTCCGGACGGCGGGTCAGGATGACGGAGCCGGAGAGCACGATGAGATCCTCGTCCGTCGCCAGTACCCAGCAGTCGGAACGGACCATTTCCCGGTTCAGATCGGACTTCGCGCAGAGCAGGATGTGGTCCGCGGGAACGCCCTTTTCCTCCAGCACCGGCAAAAGCTCGGGCGGGACCGTTCCCGGCGCGGAAGCGTCGAAATACCATTGCGTTTCAGCCATAGAGCAACCCCCTTTGGGCGATGGGTGCCGTCCTCACTTTATATAATGAATAAACGTGAGACGGCAGGAAAGGATTGGAAACCGTTGTCCCCAACCGCAGTCTTTTCCCATTATACCCGCCTTCCCCCGAAAAGTCAAGGCGGGAGGACAGAATAATTAAAAATTTTTGGAATTTTTTATTTTATTTTTTCCCTCGGGCCTTAACAAAGGCCGCCGGGTATGGTATAATACAGGGAGAACGGACAGTGACAGCAGGGCATGGGAGGAAGTATGACGGAACGAGTACAGATCACGGATACCGCGGGACTGCGAAAGGCGTTTCAGAGCGGCAAGGGCGGGGAAGGCCCCTTCATTTATTATCCGCTGGATGCGGGACGGAACGCGGACAAGCCCGAGAGGATCGCAAAGCTGTTTGCGGGCTATAAGCGGTCCGGATTCCGGGGCGTGATCCCCTTCAGCTACAAGGGCTATTCCTATACGCCCCTGTCCGCGGAATGGCGCGCGCTGTACGGACAGGTGGCCGCGGAAGGACGGGGGAACGCCCTCTCCCTGGGGTATCTGGACGACACTTACATCATGCGGGCCTATATCGGAGGGATGGAGGACCCGGCGGCCGTGTGCTGCAGGATCCTGTGCTGCTACGAGTACGCCTGCACGGAGAACTCTCTCTTCAGGAAGAAGCTGAAGAATACGGGGATCCGCATGTCCCTCTGCGCCGTGAACGATGACGATCTGACGATCCTGGACCTGCGGGAATTCGTGAAGGACGGCGTCCTCGAATGGCAGGTGCCTCCTGGAAACTGGAACGTCAACGAGTTCACCTGCGAAAGCGATCCGGAGTCCAATTATGTGGACCTGATGGACTACGCCGTGTCCTCCGACTATCTGAAGAACACCTTCGGCGCGCTGGCGGAGAATCTGGGATCGGACGGCGTTTCCTTCGAGGTCTTCGTCTACCGCAATGTGCTGTTCGCCGGGAAGAACCGCCGCATGTGGCATCCGGATTTCAACGACCGCTTCCGGGAGATGTTCGGCTTCGATCCCGCTCCCTATTATCCGGTCCTCTTCCGGGATTTCGCGGGAAAGTCCGGACGGTACCGCGCCCTGATCATGACCTGCCGCTCCCGCATGATGACGGACGGCTATCTGAAGGCGGCGGCGGATCTCTGCAGGGCCCGGGGCATTTTCTGCACGGGCTTCGCCGCGGAAGGGAAGGCCACCTTCGGATCCTGGCTCTTCGGCGACGGACAATTGCTGCACCGGTACGCCTCCGCTCCGGGGATCTCCATGCCCTTCGCCTATCTCTACGGCCTCAACGCCGTGAAAGTGGCCTCGGGCTTCGCGGACCAGACCGGCGCGGACACGGTGTCGGCGGACATGTTCAAGTATTTTAAGACCCTGACCAAGGACATCATTTACCGGGAAGCCATGAACGCCTTCGTGCGGGGCGTCAACATGACCTTCGTGCATCTGGGCGAGGACCGGACCCGGGAGGAGACCGACATCGTGGAAAACGATTCCGGCGTGTTCGGCTCCATCTTCTCCAAGGGGGACGATCTGGCGGACTTCGCCTCCTTCGTCAACCGGGTCCAGACGGTCTTGCGCGGCGGGGAGCACATCGCGGAGACCGGCATCGTCTATCCCGTCCACTCCCTGCACTCCTATGTATATCTGTACCAGTCCGAGCGGACGGATTTCGAGTACCCCTCCACGCCGGAGAACGCCGACTACATGGAACTGATGAACAACTTCCTCAATTACGTGGGGAAGGACGCCGTGTTCCTCCATCCGGATGTGCTGGCGGAGAGGGCCTTCTCGGAGGACGGCGTGCTGTACGTGCCTGGCGAACGGGGTGTGCTGAAGTTCCGGGTGCTGGTGATGCCCTCCATGACTCTCATCAGCCTGAAAACCCTCCGGGTCATCAAGAAATTCTTCGACGAGGGCGGCAAGATCATCGCCACGGACAACCTCCCCATGGCCGCCTCGGAACAGCCCTCCCTTCCCATGGACGTGAACAAGGCTCTGCGGTACGAAAGTCCCGAGGACGAGGAGGTCCTCACCCTGATCCGCGCACTGTTCGGCGAGACGGTCACGGATCCCCATGTCATCCGCTCCCATTATAAGAACGAAAACGACCGGGGCGGCGTCGCCTACTTCATCCCGGCCAACCGGACCACCATCGACGGCACCGATACCGTCACGGCGGACATCCTCCTGCAGGCCACGAGGAATTTCCGCCTGCCTCCGGACGTCTACATCGAGAAGAAGCCCCGGGTGGAGTTCCTGGGCGTCGTCAACCAGCATCTTCCGGACTTCCTCAAGGTGGGCATCGACCGGCGGCTGGCCAGAGGATGCTCCATGAACTGCATCCACAAGCGCTACGCCGGCAGCGAGATCTACTTTCTCACCAACACCACCGGAAACGATTACCGGGGCCACGTGCTCCTGCGGGGACGCCTGGCTCCTGAGGAATGGAACCCGGCGAACGGACGGATCCGGAAGGCCGTCTGCGAAACGGTCCGCATGTCCGGCGAGGTCTTTACCCGGGTCTCGCTGGAGCTGGAGGCCTCCTCCTGCCTGTTCCTGGTCAGCCCCTCCGGACGAACCCAGCGGGAGCTGATCCGGGATCTGACGGAGGGGGAGGAGCTTCCCGAGTATTTTCCCCGCGACTGACTCCGGCTGAGCTCGGATCATCAACTTTCCAAACAGAATCAGGAGAAGCGTATGTACAGCGAAACGGCAGCGAAAACGGCGGACGCCATTGTTCAGAATGTCGGAAAGACCATTTACGGCAAGGAAAACGAGATCCGGCTCATCGTGGCCGCTCTGCTCTGCAGGGGACACGTGCTGCTGGACGACATCCCCGGTACGGGCAAGACCACCCTGGCGAAGGCTCTGGCCAGATCTGTGTCCGCGGAGGGCAAGCGCATCCAGTTCACCCCGGACCTTCTGCCCTCGGACGTGACAGGCGTGAATTACTTCAATCAGAAAACAGCGGATTTCGTCTTCCGCAGAGGCCCCGTCTTCACCAACATCCTTCTGGCGGACGAGATCAACCGCACCACGCCCCGCACCCAGTCCGCGCTGCTGGAGTGCATGGGAGAGCGGCAGGCCACCATCGACGGCGTGACCTATCCGCTGGAGGAGCCCTTCTTCGTTGTGGCCACCCAGAACCCCATCGAGTCTCAGGGGACCTTTCCGCTCCCTGAGGCGCAGATGGACCGCTTCTTTATGAAGCTCTCCCTGGGGTATCCCTCGGCTGAGGCGGAGCGGGAGATCCTCACCAGCTACAACGCGGCCTCCCCCCTGGATTCTCTGACGCCCGTCTGCACAAAGGCGGAGCTGAACGCCGCGTCGGACGTGATTCCGGAGGTCAGGGTCAGCGAGCCCGTCAAGAAGTATATCATCTCCATCGCCGACGCCACCCGGAACAGCGACCGGCTCCGGCTCGGGGTGTCTCCCCGCGGGACCCTGGCGCTCATGAAGGCGTCCCAGGCGTGGGCGGCCATGGCGGGGCGGGATTACGTGATCCCGGACGACGTGAAGCGGGTGGCGGTCCCCGTGCTCTCCCACCGCGTCATTACAAGATCCCAGAACACCATCCGCCTGACGGACACCAACGAGCAGGTGATCGAGGCCATTCTGGACACCGTCCGCGCTCCCGTCGACTGAGCCTGAGGAAGGGACCATGATCTATATTGCCATCGTCGCAGCCATCTTCGTCGTGGTGACCCTGCAGTCCCGGATCTGGAAGACATATGCCCTGCGGGACCTGGAGTACAGGGTGGAGGTATCCGCCGACGAGGTGTTCGAGGACGAAGAGATCTACGTTTACGAAGAGCTGCGGAACAACAAGCTGCTCCCCCTGCCGTTTCTGAAGGTGGATACGGAGCTGCCCGAGGGCCTTGCCTTCCACCTCTTCGAGGAGGACAGGAACGGTTCGAAGAAGGACGTGTATCCCCGGGTGGTCCACTCGGTGTTCGTCCTGCGCAGCCGGCAGATGATCCGGCGCCGCTGGCGGGTGAAATGCGACGTGAGGGGGACCTATGCCCTCGGCAGCGTCACCATGCTGGCGGACGACGTATTCGGACTGACGCCGGTGGTAAAGATCCGGGAGCCGGAGGAGGGAGGACGGAACGTGGTGACCGTTCTGCCCCGGGCCGTGGATCTGGAGAAGGAGTTCACATCCTCCCGGTATACCAGCGGGGACTTTCTCGTGCAGACCAGTCTCCTGACCGATCCCCTGCTGCGGGCCGGCGTGCGGGACTATCTGCCCGGGGATCCCATCAACCGCATCAACTGGACCCAGACCGCCGTCCACGGGGAGCTCATGACCAACATCGAGGAATTCACCAACCGGCGGCAGTTCAACATCGTCATGAACATGCAGGGGCGGGATATTGAGAAGGTCATCCCGGGCCCTCCCTCCGTGCGCGGCACCGTTGAACTGTGCATGACCGTGGCGGCCTCCATCCTGGACGGCATCTCCCGGGAGAACGTGCCCGTGCGCTTCATCTGCAATACGCCTCCGGAGCAGTTCGGGGAGAACGCCTCGGACGCGGAACCGGACGGGGAGGATCCCGTGGGCGGGAAGGTGTTCGTGTCGCCGCCCTTCAAGGGACGCTCGAGTATTCTCGGGGCGCTCCGGATGCTTGCCCAGATGGAGCTGATGATCTCCGTGCCCATCGAGAAGATGCTGGACCACATGCTGGCCAATCCCTACGCCTATACCTCCGGCGGAAACATGGTGTTCATCTCCGCCTATCTCAGCGAGCGCATGATCAACTTCGCATACGCCATGCGGCGGATCGGCGTGACGGTGGTCTTCTATATTACCTCCGCCGATCTCAACGCCGCCGTCATTCCGGAGGACATCGAGGTCCACTACAAGACCTTTGTGGAAGAATGAGGAAGGAGGAGCCATGAACGCGCGATTCTACGACCGGCTGTTCAACGCCGTAGCCCTGGCGGCGGTGGCCATGCTGACGGTTCCCCTGTTTCTGATCTTTCTCGGGGGGACCATTCCGTATTCCGGGCCGATCCTGTCCGCCTTCGCGATTCTGTCCGCCTGCACGGGCTACGGACTGCAGTGGGGATTTGCCCATCTGACGGGGAAGACCGCGTCCCGGGAC
>CACYWX010000050.1:12584-14053 GCA_902778205.1 uncultured Ruminococcus sp.
CTGGGACGGTTCCGGTTCACCTATGCCTTCGTGCCCCTTCTGATCTGTCTGCTTCTGGCGGTGGGGGTGTTCTTCCTGTACAACGCGGTCGTCATGCGGATGTACGTCGACGCGGTATTTCTGGAAAACGGCCTGTTCGTTCACTATACCATCCTCTATCCTGTCTGCGCGGCTGTGCTGTTCTTCGCGGCGGCGCTGGCCGGATGCGTGGTGTGGTTCTATCCCGTGGAGCGGCTGACCAGCCTGTATCTCCTGATGGGCGCCTGCGTGCTGTTCTTCCTGGAAAGCGTCTTTCTATCGGTCACGGCCAGGGCCACCCAGATGAACGCGGGCGGATTCGTCAGCGTCAATCTGGGCGTTCCCTTTGCCGTCTTCTTCCTCTGTGTCCTGGTGATCTACAACCAGAGCAACCTCCAGAAGAAATACCGGGGCTCCGTGGTATCCGTCATCACGGCGTCAGAGCGGCGGTACAACCTGTTTCTGGTGCTCCTCGTGACCCTGGCGTTCGGAGCGGTGCTGGGCGTGGTGTACGTGATGCTCAAGGGGCTGACCGTTCTTCTGCGGATGCTGCTGTTTGTGATCCTGTACCATCTGTTCCACGGGGAAGAGGGCGGGGGACCTCTCGGAAAGAACTACGTATATTACGATTCGGACGACGCCTCGAACTACCTGCGCCGGGACGTTATGTCGCCGGAGAACCAGTATCTGGTGGCGGTGCTCTTCCTGATCCTTTTCGCCGCCGCCCTGCTGTTTCTTGCCTGGCGCACCGGCGTTCTGAAGAAGATCTGGCAGAAGCTCCGGGACTTCATCGAGACGGTCCTCATCGGCATCGGCATTTTCCGCGTCTCCTTCGATCCCAACGAGACCGAGGGGATCTACAACTACAAGGACGAAAAGAAGCAGATCCAGAAGGCCCGGATCCGGGACTATCACGAAATGGCGGAGGACACGGACTCCTACCGCGTTTTCATGACCAGGCTCGGCAAGCTGAAGACTTACGACGAGCAGCTGTGCTACGCCTATGCGGTCCTGATCCGGATGTACAAGAAGCTCAATATTTCCCTCCGCCATTCCGATACCCCCCGGGAGATGGAGAAGAAGGTCAGAAACGCCCTCTCCGACGAGGAGATCTCAAGGATCACGGCGGATTTCGAGGCGGTGCGCTACGCGGAGAGGGAGCCGGACGACGCAGAGGCCGCCGCCATTCTGGACACCATCTGCAATGCCGTGAAGCGGTATATGTACTGAGCATTTCCGCGCCCCGCCGCATAAAAGAGGGATACCGGCCGTACAATGAAAGCACAGAATCCCGACCCGGAGTGCTTTCATGCTTCATAAGCTGTTATCCCTTCTTCTCGCGGCGGCGTTTGTGCTCACCCTGACGGGGACGGTCCCGGTTTCCGCGGACGTTCCGGACAACGCACCCTTCGAGGTCAGCGCGGAATCCGCCGTCCTGATGGAAATGGAGA
>CACYWX010000051.1 GCA_902778205.1 uncultured Ruminococcus sp.
TGAAGTTCAGGATGAACTTCATCCTCCTCCGCCGGACCGCAGGAATGCGGTCCGCGGCTGGGACAGTCTCGATTGAAATGAAGTGCGGGTTAAGGGATACTCACTCAAAGTATCCCTTATCTTCCCAGAATCGGTCCGCCGTAGGCTTCGTTGTAGTCCGCGATGAGCTTTCGCGCCAGGGAGTAGGAGTTGACGAGGGGATGGGTCATGAGGGCCTCTGCTGCCAGATCCTCGTTCCCCTCCCGGACCGCCTCGGCCGTCAGCCGCTCGTACCGCTTGATGGTCCGGATATACAGCTCGCACAGGGGCGGGATCTCCTTCTGCTTCACGGGCTCGATGCCGCGCTCCGACACCAGGCAGGTGACCTCCACCACGTCGTCGTCCTCCAGAATCGGGACCGCTCCCTGATTCCGCACGCTCAGCACCAGCGTCCGGCCCTCCTTCGACTGCATCCCCTCGATGCAGTCCAGCATGACCCCGGCGTATCCCATGCCCTCCGGAACGGGAAGCGTTCCCCGCTCCAGAAGAGGCCGTTCTGCCGAACCGGATTCGATGGACATATAGCTGTTCTCCCGCAGCTGCATGTACCAGAGGAAGGTCTGAAGAGCCCCCTCCGGATCCGCGTCCATGTCCATGGCTCTCAGCTCCTCCATCATCCGGAGGTTGACCCGCTCGATGGTCTGGCCGCGGGTGCTGTCGGATTTTTCGATGTTCGCAAGCGCCTTTTCCCGGTGGTAGTAGTAGTAGAGGTATTCGTTGGGCAGAAGTCCCGTCATCCGGATCACGGAGGGATCGAAGATGGCAAGCTCCTGAATGGAGGCGAGGAACCGGTCGTCCGCGATGAGCTCCGGCATGATCTCCCGGCCTTTGTCCTTCACGCTCTTGATCCAGGACAGATGGTTCAGCCCGAAGAACTCCACGTACAGCTCCTCCTCCGGGATCCCCAGATAGTCCGCCATGCGGTACTTCATGCTGGAGGGCGCGTCGCAGATGCCGATGACCCGGTGGTGTCCCGCCCGGTGGAGCGCCTCCGTCACAAGTCCCGAGGGATTGGTGAAGTTGAAGATCCAGGCATCCGGCGCCAGCTTCTCGATCATTTCGCAGTAGTCCATCAGCACCGGGATCGTGCGGACCGCCATGGAGAAGCCGCCCACGCCGGTGGTCTCCTGGCCGATGACGCCGTTTTTCAAAGCCACCTGCTCGTCGATCACCCGGGAATGGTCCCCGCCCACCCGGAGCGTGGTGACGATGTAGTCCATGCCGCGGATGGCCTCCGCGGGATCGTACACCTCCCGGACCGTCAGATCGCAGCCCTCCCGGTCCACCACATGGCGGCAGAGCTTCCCGATGACCGCCAGCTTCGGAAAGTCGATGTCGTACAGCACCACCTCGTCGATGCGGAGCTTTTTATACCGCTTCAGCAGTCCGTTGATGAAGATGACCGTGCGCACGCCCGCGCCGCCGATTACGCCGATTTTCATGTTTTCGTCCATCCTTTGTTCATTCGTGATCCCGGATCCATTGTTCCAGCTCGTTCCGGAAGGGGAAGCCCGTGTTCCCGCCCAACTTCGTGACGGACAAAGCGCCGCATCCGTTTCCGTATTTCAGGCATTCCATGATGCTCCGCCCCTCCAGAAAAGCTGAGACGAAGCCCGCGTTGAAGGAATCCCCGGCTCCGGTGGTGTCCACCGCCGTGACGGGATAGGCCGGAGCGAAGGTCAGAACGCCGTCCTTCACCGCCATGGAGCCCCGCTTTCCTAACTTTATGACCGCCATGCCGGCCGACTGTGCCAGCTTTCGCGCGCCCTCTTCGGGATCGGAACAGCGGGTGTAGTGGCAGCACTCCGTCTCGTTCATGAACAGCACGTCGATCATGGGAAGGAGCTCGAAGATTCCCTCGTACCACGCGCCGGTCATGTCCCAGCCCACGTCGAAGGACACGGTCACACCCGGAAGCGCTTTGATTTTCTTCAGCATGCCGAGGTATTCCTCATGATTGGAGGTGCCCTCGTAGCCGGTGACGTGGACGTGGCGGGCGTACCGCACCTGATCCAGGTCCATGTGCCTCAGGGACAGCCCCTCGTTGGTGCCCCGATAGGTCAGGAAGCAACGGTCCCGCTCGTTGGTGAAGCTGATGGAAATGCCGGTCTTCTTCGAATCGCTGTCGGAGAGCAGGGAGTCGTCCGCCCCCAGCTCCCGAAAGAGGCTCCGGATGTACGCCCCGTACATGTCGCGCCCGACGCTGCCCTGAAATACGGGTACCAGGCCCAGCTTGGCCACCCCCAGAGCGAACAGCGCCGCGCCTCCTCCCACGAAGGTCTCCATCACTGGCACGTCCGCCTCGGTCCCCGGTGCGGGCAGAGCGTCCACCCCCGGCACCACCAGATCGATGTTCACGTCGCCGTAGACGTACACGTCCCATTTTTTCTCCATATGTCCGCACTCCTTTGCCCGGGCGTCTGATTCCGGTCCATTATACCATGCCCCGGCCTCCCGCGTCAATACAAAAAAAGGGAAGTTCCGCCCTCTCCTCCCCCTTTCCCTCTTCCCACAGGGCGGGGATTGTGGTATAATACAGAAAAAACGGAAGAGAGCCATGTCCATGCGCATTCACATCATCGCCTGCAGGATCTTCGCCCGGGAGCTCAGCTGGCTGGCGTCCCAGAGCGACAATCAGGTCGAGCTCACCTGGGTGGGCCGCGGTCTGCACAACACCCCCGACCGGCTCCGCTGCCGTCTGAAGGACGCGGTGGACGAGCTGTACCGCCAGCTGGAGGAGGGAGAGCTGGAGAACAGGCCGGATTATATCGTCCTGGGTTACGGACTCTGCTCCCGGGCCGTGTGCGGGATCCGGTGCCGGGACATCCCCATCGTCATTCCGCGCACCGACGACTGCATCGCCCTGTTCATGGGGTCGCAGGAGAGGTATCTGAAAGAGTTCTCCGACGCAAAGGGCGCCTACTGGCTCAACAGCGGCTGGATCGAGCAGAGCGTCCGCCTCTTCGACACCGAGGACATGAAGCGGCGTAAGTGGCTGGAGTATGCCGAGCGGTTCGGGGAGGACAACGCGGATTATCTCATCGAGGTGGAGAGCAGCTGGGAGAAGAACTACACTACCCTGGGCTACATCCGTTCCGAGGTCCGGGATTCGGAGGACAACCTCCGCCGCGCGCAGGAGGAAGCGGACCGGAAAAGCTGGCGGCTCCGGGTGCTGGACGGGGATCTGCGGATGCTCCGGATGATGACGGAGGGCAACTGGAACGAGGAGGAGTTTCTGATCCTTAAGCCCGGCCAGACCATCGCCCCGGACTACTCCGGGAAAAAGCTCCGCGCCGCGGAGGAGGGGGAGGAATAGAGAAAAGGCATGACGCCACGGGACCATGATCCCCCGTCATGCCCTTTTTCCTCTCCGCTCCGGCCTTACCTCTCCAGCAGGTCCAGGGCGTTGCCCCGGCTGATTTTCTCGTAGGCGGCGTACGAGATCTTTCCCCTCTGTACGGCGTCGTCCAGGAACGCCGAGAGCTTCATCATATCGCTGTGCATGTTGCAGGGGGCGCATATGTCCGTGCCGAAGTACAGCCGGTCCTGGAATTCCTCGAGAAACGCCCATCCGAACTCCGGATCTCTTGTGACGGCGTTGTATCCGGACCCCGCGGACAGATCCCCGCAAAGGTTGGGGTATTTCCGCATGAGCTCCGGCACCCGCCCGGGGATCACCTTCCCCGCGGGATAGCCGTCCCGGGAGGCCTCGTCCGTCTGCCCGATCTCAGCCCAGAACTTCTGGGAGTGGCCCAGGAACTTCAGCCCCGGGAACATCCCGAGGACCTTTTCCAGCCGCGGCAGGCCCAGGTCGTCCACGATGCCGTAGTCGCCGCCCAGCCGTCCGATGTGGAACAGCACCGGCATACCGCAGGCCTCGCAGTGCCGGAACAGGTTCAACATCATGGGATCGTCGAAATACCGGTTCTCGCTGATCTCTCCCACGCCCCGGGCCCCGGCGTCCCGGTACTGCTTCAGATACCAGGAGAGGTCCGTATCCGGCGAATTGCCTCCCGCCGCGCAGGACAGAGGCGCGAACCACCATCCGAAGGTCTCCGGCCAATCCCGCACCATGGCCCGGGCCTCCCGGGGAGAGCAGATGTCGGAGGAGCCCTCGGGATAGCACCCATCCGGCAGAAGCACGCCCTTCTCGATGCCATAGGCGTCGTAAATGGCCCGGACCTCGGCGGGCAGAGGATACCCGTCCCCTCTTCCCCGGCGGACCAGCACCTCGGGAACCGCGTGCACGTGAATATCGATCTTCGGCAGAAGCTTCATGGCAAACTCCTTTTCATCCAGTCCTCTCCGCGCTCCCTTGACAGGAACGGAGGGGATCTGCTATACTGCAATCACGAACAAACCAATACGGAGGATCATCCCATGGATCAAAATCTCACCGCTTATTCCCCGGACGCGCCGTCCCTCTGCGAGGCCTTCCGCGGACGCCTGCGCATCGGAGCAGCCGTCAACACCCGGGACCTGATCCCGGACACCGACGCCTGCCGCGCGATCCGGAAGCAGTTCTCGGTCCTGACCCTGGAGAACGAATCCAAGCCCCTGTACGTACACCCGGAAGAGGACCGCTGGAACTTTGACCGGGTGGACCGCTTCGCCGCCTTCGGAGCGGAAACCGGAACCGCCCTCCGGGGACATACCCTGGTGTGGCACAGTCAGGTTCCCGGCTGGCTCTTCCGGGACGGGGACACCTCCGCCTCCCGGGATCTCCTGCTCCGCCGCATGACGGATCACGTACAGACCATGGTTTCCCGGTACCGGGGCCGCATCGGGACCTGGGACGTGGTCAACGAGGTCCTCAGAGACGAGGGAGGGCTCAGACAGTCGGAGTGGTTCCGCATCGCCGGGGAAGACTACATCCCCGCCGCCTTTCTCGCCGCCCGGGAAGCGGATCCGGACGCCCGGCTGGTGATCAACGACTACAATCTGGAGTCCTCGGACGCCAAGGCGGACACTATGGTCTCCCTGGTGGAGGATCTGCTCCGGCGGGGGATCCCCGTGGACGCCGTGGGCCTACAGATGCACCTGAACCTTTATACCGACATGGACGCCCTTTGCCGCAACGTCCGGAAAATCGCGGACCTGCGGCGACTGAAGCCGGACTTCAGGCTGGAGGTCACGGAGCTGGATCTGTCCTGCTACCGGTGGGGCGATCCGGCGGAGGACCTTGTGTGGACGGAGGAACTGGAGGAGGCCTTCCGGGAGAAATACCGCGCCCTGTTCCGCTTCTTCCTCGCGCTGTCGGAGGAGGGCCTTCTCGACACCGTGGTGTTCTGGGGACTTCACGACGGGGTCTCCTGGCTCAACGGCTTCCCGGTCCGCCGGAGGAACGATCCCCTGCTGATCGGCCGGGACTTCCGCCTGAAGCAGGCCTTTTACGACGTCAAGTCCCTCTGAGGGGGATCCCGCGGCGCCTCCGTTGTCCCCCGCGCGGGGTGCTCACCATTTGTAGTTGAAGTCCACCTTCTCCCGCACCGACTTGTCCAGGATGCAGACGAAGGTCTTTCCGGCGTTCAGCGTCAGCGGGGTCCCGTCCGGGAGGGTATAGCGGAGCACGTCGTTCGGGCCGCTTCTGGACCAGGTGATGTCGGTGCGCTGTCCGTTGGTGATGAAGTACCCAGTCCCGGTTCCCGTATCCGTGACGGCGACCCGGCTGGCCTCGTCCCCGGGGATCACGGCGATGTCCATGAACAGAAGGATCACGTTCTTCACCGCGATCTGCGCGCCGGACGCGCCGTCCTTGTGGGCCATGCCGCCGTAGTGGTACCGCAGATACTGTCCCGTCGAGGCGTCGTAGACGAAGTCCACCGCCTGGATGGGCGTGGAATACACCCGCACGTGCTCCGCCGCGGGACCGCCGGGAATATGGTTCGTCTTTTCGTCATAGAAGGAGAACACCGGCTCGAACACGTCCCGGTATTCCGTCCGGTAGCCCTTGAACTGGATGCCGGACACGATGCCCGCCCCGTTGGTCATGAGGCTGTGCTCGTAGCCGATGTTGTTTAAGCGCCAGGGATCCCGGAAATAGGTGGAGGGCAGGTACATATTGGCTCCGTCCAGGCTGTCGATGCCCCGGGACGCGATAACCCCGTAGGCGCCGGGCGAGCCTCCCGCGTGTACGTAGACGGCGTCGAAGTCGGCGGCCATGTCCGCGAAGATCTCCCGGGAGGACCGGATGGAGCCCGTGGTCCCCAGCGATTCGTAGTCCGTGGTCAGCATCATCAGCCGGGTGATGGACCCCTCGGTCACGCATTCGAAGAAGATCTGCCCGGCGTCCAGACCGAACTGAGGAAGCTGGAGCCGCAGATTGTTCAGCATCACGGCGGCGGGGCGCTTCTTCTGCTCCTCGGGGGAACAGCTCTCCCCCGTCAGATAGTGATACGCGCCGCTCCCGCGTACCACGGGCTTCGCCGTCTTTTCCGGTTCGGGAGCCTTCGCCTCGGTTTCCGGCGTCTTCGTTTCCTCCGTCTCGGCCGCTTCCGTTTCCGCTTCGGGAGCGGCTGTTTCGGTCTCGGGAGGAGCGGTTTCGGTTTCCGTTTCAGGAGCTTCGGTCTCCGGCGGTTCGGTCTCCGTCTCGGGAGGTTCGGTTTCAGGGGGATCGGTCTCGGTTTCCGTTTCCGGAGCGTCAGTCTCCGGAGCGTCCGTCTCCGGAACGTCGGCTTCCGGAGCGTCGGTCTGAGGGACGTCCTGTTCCGCTTCCGAAACCGGAGCCTCCATATCGACCGGGGCCTCCTCCCGGCATCCGGGGACGGACAGGAGCAGACCGAGGCACAGCGTCAGGCAGAGGAGCGCTTTCATGTGCTTTTTCATGATCAGCACCGCATTTCCATGAAGATCTCCGGCCAAAGAGCCGGGCAGGATCCCGAACCGGCGCGGGATTCCTCAAAAGCCGCACAGTGCCGCCCGGTTCTGACGCATTATACCATATTTCCCCATTCGTTTCAAGACGGAGGCCGCGGATTATTCTTCCGACAGCGCCCGACGCACGATTTCCGCAACGGCCCGGGCCGCGGTCTCGTTGCCCTCCTCGGTCAGGTGGATGTTGTCGTCCTTCCGCACGAAACGGCCGATGTCCGCCGCGATCAGCCCGTGCAGGTCGTGGATGAGGATGCCCTTTTCACGGAGCACCGGGACCAGGGCCGCGTTGTACCGGTCGATGTCCGCGTTTGAGATGTCCGGATGGACGGCGGTCACGGGAGTGGTGGTGGCGAAAATCACCTTCCTTGCGTTGGCAAGGAGGATGTCCGCGATGCGGCTCATGGTACTCAGGTAATCGGACAGCGCCATCAGCGGCCTGCCGTCCGTTCCGATCTGCACGTCCCAGAGTCCGTTGTTCCAGTGGATCACGTCCGAATCCCGGATGTCCTCACGCCAGTAGTGCATGATGCTGTGGAGGGTGAAAGTGGAGTAGCGTCCGTTGTCCTGGGGCTGCCAGACCTCGCATACATCCTCCAGCAGGGCGGGCACCTTCGGTCCGTAGCCGATGAGCCGGATGGAATCGCCGAGAAGTACCGCTTTTTTCATGGTGTGATGTCTCCTTCCGATTGTAATGCTAAACAGAGAATTGCGGAAGTATAGTGATGCCTGCCATTATTTGTTTCCAACTGTTTTGTTATACCCCTTACTATACGCATCGTATCTATCGATCATAACGCGCTCCATCTCATCAATATCTGTAAACCCACTGCCTGAGAGAGGAATCATTTGCAGCAGAAACTTGTCACCATACACATAATCAGCATACACATCACCGTTACCATGTCCGGTAAAGTGTTGATTTACACGAAAGAGCAACCGCTTTGCTTGTCCAACATAATACTTGTCTTTTGATTGATTGTAAATCACATAAACTCCGACTGAATCTCCACTTTCTTGTTTCCGAAAATCCATAAACTGTCCTACAGTCATAAATGGATGTGTACGCAACATTTGATCATGCATATGTTTCCGGTCATTTTCAATTTTAACTATGTAATCTGATATGACAGAAGGAATATCTTTTCTTCTCACAAAAATGTAGTGGGATAGAGAAAAATCCAGGAAACTGCCTGAAAAATCACCATTCGGAGCAATCACATGACTCAATTCGGAGTATCTTGAGTTCACTCTTTTCAAGAAATCACTTCTGTACTCTCCTTTTTTTGTAAACACATCTTTCCCATCCAAAGCATATTTCTTGCTCTCAATTGACAATGCATATTCGTATATAATCTTTCCGATTTGTTTCGAACTCAACTTGGTTAGATTGATCTTCTGATTTGCATAACATTTCTTAATTATAGACCAAGCTAATACCATAAGAACTATTAAGCAAAGCAAAACGACAATCAGTTTCATATGACCTCCGGTACAATTCTGGGTGTCTATGTTCAAAAAGCTGGAAGAAATGAGGATAGAATTCCCCTTTTCTTCCAGCACAAACACTATGCTTTTTTATTTCTTCAGCGCGATGGCCGCCTTGGCCTTTTCCGCGATGGAGGCGGCGTCCAGATGGTAGTAGGACACCAGCTCCTTGGCGGGACCGGACCGGCCGAATTCGTCGTTGATGCCGACCCGGAGCACGGGCGTCGGACGCTTTTCGCTGAGGCACTCGCAGACCGCCGCGCCCAGACCGCCGATGACGGTGTGCTCCTCGCAGGTAACGACGGCGCCGCACTTCTCGGCCTCCGCCACGACCAGCTCCTCGTCCAGGGGCTTGATGGTGGAGATGTTCACCACGGAGGCGGAAATGCCCTCGGCCGCCAGCAGCTCTCTCGCCGCCAGAGCCTGCTCCACCTCGATGCCGGTGGCGATGAGGGAGACGTCCGTGCCGTCGGCCATCTTCACGCCCTTGCCAATCCGGAACTCATAGCTGTCGTCGAAGAGGACCGGAACGGCCATTCTGCCGAAGCGGAGGTAAACCGGGCCCTTGTACTCGATGGCGGCCTTCACGGCCAGTCTGGCTTCCGCCGCGTCCGCGGGATTGATGATGACCATGCCCGGGATGGTGCGCATGAGGGCGATGTCCTCGCAGCACTGATGGGTCGCGCCGTCCTCGCCCACGGTGATGCCCGCGTGGGTGGCGCCGATCTTCACGTTGTTGTGGGGATAGCCGATGGAGTTGCGGATCTGCTCGAAGGAGCGTCCCGCCGCGAACATGGCGAAGGAGGAGGCGAAGGGGATCTTGCCGCAGAGGGACATGCCCGTCGCCACGCAGATCATGTTGTTCTCCGCGATGCCGCAGTCGAAGAAGCGGTCCGGAAACGCCTTCTTGAAGGTTCCGGTCTTGGTGGCCGCCGCCAGGTCCGCGTCCAGCACCACCAGATTGTCGTAGATTGCGCCGAATTCCGCAAGTGCCTTTCCGTAGGCCTCGCGCGTTGCGATCTTGTCTGCCATTGTATCTGTATCCTTTCGTGTATCTGCGTTTCAGTTAAGCCGTATATTTCAGTCCTTGTGTCCCAGCACGGCCTGCCGGAAGGGGCTGGACCGGGCCTCCAGATCGGGGAACCGGTGCTCCAGGGCCGCCATGGAGATCTCGATGTCCTCCAGAGCCTCCCGCTCGCTGTTGGTTCCCACCGTGACCATGTCGCAGTCCCGGACGGCGTTCCAGGAGAAGGTCAGTCCCACGTAGGGAGTGCACCGTCCCGCCGCCATGGGCTTGATGGTCATGACCGGGTGCTTCGCCGCGTGAATGATCCGGGCCACGTTCTCCACCTCCACCTGCATCAGAAAGCCCATGCAGTTGAAGATCTGGATGTAGGTCTCCACGTCGTATTCATTCCAGTCGGTGTACTGGACCACCTCGGGCATGTGGGCGGAGAGCCCGGGGAGCATGCCCTCGCTCCGGATCATGGAGAGGTAGTCGGGGAGCCGCGGGATCGCCCGGAGGTTCTTGTTGACCAATTGCTCCACGCTGGTGTGGTGGATGAGGCAGAAGTCGGAGCCGATCTCCCGGCTGTGCTTCACCGTCCGCTCCGCCTCGTGGCGTCCCTCGGGGGTGTCGTCCACGTTCATGGCGGGGGTGTCGATGCGGATGATCTTATGCCCGGCCTTCTGCTCGGCGTAGTCGATGGCCTCCTGAGCGATGGGGGTGGTGCTGATGGGAGCCATGACGGCGTCCACGCCCGCCGCGAGGAAGGCCGAAATGACGGGATAGAAGTCCTCGGGCTTTGCGAACTTCTCCCGGATGGCGGCGTCCGCGGCGGCTCCGGTGTGGCTCCAGCCCAGCAGCCAGTTGGTTCCGATGAGCATTCTCGGCAGACTCATGCCGCCGACCGAGGTTCTGGGAAACTGTTCCATGAGAAGCCTCCTTCCGGGACCGGTCTGCCCGATCCCCGTCTGAATCGGATCCTTATTGTATTGATATAGATAGATTGTCGGTTTATCTTTCGCCCAGGTCCTTCATGGCCTGCTCGTACTGCTCGTCGTTGGGAGCCGCGCCGTGCCAGGACACGTTGTTCTCCATGTAGGAGACGCCCTTGCCCTTGACGGAATGGGAGATGATGACGGAGGGCTTGTCGGTGCAGGCTCTGGCGGCCTTGTACGCGGCCTCGATGGAGTCAAAGTCGTGGGCGTCGCACTCGATGACGTTCCAGCCGAACGCGGAGAACTTCTCCGGATAAGGAGTGGGATTCATGACCTCGGCGATGGGTCCGTCGATCTGCAGGCCGTTGAAGTCCACCAGCCAGCAGAGGTTGGAGAGCTTGTAGTGGCCGGCGAACATGGCGGCTTCCCAGACCTGGCCTTCCTCGGTCTCGCCGTCGCCCAGGATGGCGTAAACGCGGACGGAGGTCTTGTCCAGCTTATTGGCCAGCGCCATGCCACAGGAGGTGGACGCGCCCTGGCCCAGAGAGCCGGAGGTCATATCCACGCCGGGGGTGTGCTTCATATCGGGATGGCCCTGGAGGTAGGAGGAGGTCTTGCGGAAGGTCTTCAGGTCCTCCACCGGGAAATATCCGCGGTGAGCGAGGGCGGAATAAAGACCGGGGGCGCAGTGGCCCTTGGACAGCACGAGGCGGTCGCGGCCCTCCCAGTCCGGATTCTTCGGGTCGATGTTCAGCTCTTCAAAATAGAGATAGGTGAGGACGTCCGCGATGGATAAGGATCCGCCGGGATGGCCGCTCTTCGCCGAATAGACTGCGTCAATGATGCCGACGCGGATCTGCCGGGCGATCTCCTGGAGTTCGGTTTTTCTCTTGGTGTCCATAGTGTTCCATGCCTTTCGTGATGACTCCGCCGGCGCGGGGAAAGCTCTCTGCGCACAGCTTGGGATTGTATCTATTGTAACCTATTTCCCGGGGAATGTCAACGGGGCGGAAGCGGGATTCGCAATTTTTTTATTTTTTCTCCCCCGGCCCTTGACAAAGAGGCTCCGTGGGAGTATAATAATCAGGCATGGTGTGATGACAAAGCCGCGCCTGCCGCCGTATGGCGTTTCCTTGATACGGAGAAGTACTCAAGAGGCCGAAGAGGCGCCCCTGCTAAGGGTGTAGGTCGGGATAACCGGCGCGAGAGTTCAAATCTCTCCTTCTCCGGAGCACAAAACCCGTGAGGGATCCCTCCCCTGCGGGTTTTTCTCTTTGTCTTTTTTTGTTTTTGGGGAGTCCTTCCCCGCCATCCTTTATTCGGGATGGCGGGGTCATCCTTTATTCGGGATGGCGGGGTCATCCTTTATTCGGGATGGCGGGGTCATCCTTTATTCGGGATGGCGGGGGCATCCTTTATTCGGGATGGCGGGGTCATCCTTCCTCCGGGATGGCGGGGTCAGCCTTCCTCCCGGATGGCGGCCACCAGCTTGCCGAAGGTCTTGTTGTAGGCCTTCTCGTTCCGGGCGAATTCCGACGCAAAGTCCGAACTCTTCGAGATGCCGATCAGGTCCCGCACGGAGCACATCATATTGGACAGGCCGTAATTGTAGATGTACGCAAAGTCCGTGGTCATGCCGTCGTGGATGATGTCGATGATCCGGGAGGCGGCCTCGGAGGAATCCCGGCGGTACTTGCTCTTGAGGATGATCTCGTAATACCGGGGCATGACGTCGTAATAGTAGTGGAAGGCCATTTTTTCCATGACGGCGGTGGCCGGGACGATGCTTTGGCACACGGCGGGCACGCAGAGGATGTGGGCGTCGTCGTGGACCAGGGATCCGTAGGCGGGAACCGACTCGTCCAGCTTCGGCAGGGGGATCACCGTGTAGTCCGCCTGCACGTCCCGGATCAGGTCCAGCCGGTCGAACTTCTCGCAGAGGAACAGAATGTTCCCGGCGGAAAACATCTCCGTGGTGGGGGCGTTCTCCGCATAGTACGTGCCCGGATTGGACCAGAAGAAGTCGTTGAACAGCTCCACGAACTTCACGGTCCTCTCGTTGTTGAAGGTGATGAAGGGCACGCCCTCCGCATCCCGGGAGCATCCCCGGACGCCGGAGGCCGCCATGAAGTGGTCCAGGTCGCTGCTGGTCCAGGTAGCGAAACCGTAGGCGTCGTCCGTATCCCGGCTGCCGTCGCCGTTGAGGTCCCGGTATCC
>CACYWX010000052.1 GCA_902778205.1 uncultured Ruminococcus sp.
TCCGGCATCTTCCGCCCGGGTGTTCTGAACATCCTCGGCAACGGCGTGGCCCTGGACGCGGAGAACCTCATGAAGGAGATCGACACCGTCCGGCAGGGAGGCGTTTCCGTCACTCCGGACAACCTGAAGGTCTCCTGCCGCGCCTCCCTGCTCCTGCCCTGGCACAGACAGCTGGACGAGCTGGAGGAGAGGCGTCTGGCGGACAAGAAGTATGGCTCCACCAAGCAGGGCATCGCCCCCTTCTACGCGGACAAATACGCCAAAAAGACCGTCCTGGCCGGCGAGCTCCTGTGCCCGGAAAAGCTGAAGACCCATCTGGCCGATCTCCTCGAATGGAAGAACCTGACCCTCACCGGCGTCTACGGAGCGGAGCCCTGTACCATGGACGCTCTCATGGAGTGGGCCGGGACCTGGGGTGAGCGGCTGAAGCCCTTCCTCTGCGACACCGGAAAGCTCCTGGAGGAGGCGGACCGGGCGGGGAAGAGGATCCTCTTCGAGGCTCAGCTGGGCACCCTCCGGGATCTGGACCTGGGTATCTATCCCTACACCACCTCCTCCAACACAATCGCCGCCTACGCCCCCATCGGCGCGGGATGCCCGTCCGTGAAGACTGATCATGTGGTGGGCGTGGTGAAGGCCTATTCCACCTGCGTGGGCGAGGGCCCCTTCACCTGCGAATGGTTCGGGGAGGAAGCGGAAAGGCTGAGAGAAGCCGGAGGCGAATACGGCGCCAAGACCGGCAGACCCCGCCGCGTGGGACCCGTGGACGTGGTGGCAACCCGCTACGGCGCGAAAATGCAGGCCGCGGACGCCATCGCCCTCACCAAGCTGGACGTCCTCTCCTATATGGACGAGATCCCCGTCTGCGAGAAATACCGCGTCGGCGGTGAGGAAACCGAGGAGTTCCCCCTGCCCATGTTTCTGGACGAGGCCGAGCCCGTGTTCCGCACCATGCCCGGCTGGAAGACCGATATTTCGGGGATCCGCCGCTTCGAGGACCTGCCCGAGGCCGCGAGGAATTACGTCCTTTATCTGGAGGAGAAGATCGGCGTTCCGATCCGCTATGTATCCGTAGGCCCCGAGCGCGACAGCATCATTCTCCGCTGACGGGAAACAAGCGAAAGGAGGCATCCCCATGAGAGACCGTTATGAATCCCCTCTTTCCTCCCGCTATGCGTCCGAGTATATGCTGAAGCTCTTCTCCGCCGAGGAGCGCATCCGCACCTGGAGACGCCTCTGGGTGGCGCTGGCCCGGGCGGAGTCGAAGCTGGGCCTGCCCGTCACCGAGGCGCAGGTGAATGAGCTGGAGGACAACATCGACAACATCGATTTCGACGCCGCCGACCGCCGGGAAAAGGAGGTCCGCCACGACGTCATGGCCCATGTGTACGCCTACGGCCTGGCCGCCCCCTCCGCCGCCGGCATCATCCACCTGGGCGCCACGTCCTGCTATGTCACCGACAACGCGGACATCATCCTGTACCGGGACGCCTTGCGCCATATCCGCGGAGAGCTCCTCGCCGTGGTGAAGTCCCTCGCGGAGTTCGCCATGGAGTACCGGGCAACCCCCACCCTCGGCTACACCCACTATCAGCCGGCACAGCTTGTGACCGTGGGCAAGCGGGCCGCCCTATGGATCCAGGATTTTCTGTCGGATCTGGACGAGCTGGACTGGGTCCTCTCCTCCCTGAAGCTGCTGGGATGCCGCGGCACCACCGGGACCGAAGCCTCCTTCATGGAGCTCTTCGACGGGGACGGGGACAAAATCGACGAGATGAACCGCATGATCGCCGCGGAATTCGGTTTTGACAAGCTCTTCGCCGTGTCCGGGCAGACCTATCCCCGCAAGCTGGATGCGCGGATCCTGAACGTCCTGTCCTCCGTCGCCCAGAGCGCGTACCGCATGGCGAACGACATCCGCCTGCTTCAGCACGACCGGCAGATCGAGGAGCCCTTCGAGTCCTCCCAGATCGGGTCCTCCGCCATGGCCTATAAACGCAATCCCATGCGGTCCGAGCGCATCTGCTCCCTGAGCCGGTATCTGATGGTAGACGCCCTGAACGCCCCCATGACCGCCTCGACCCAGTGGCTGGAGCGCACTCTGGACGACTCCGCCAACCGCCGCATCTCCATGCCGGAGGGCTTTCTCTGCGCCGACGCCGTCCTCCGCCTGTGCAAGAACGTCACAAACGGCATCTGCGTCAATGAGAAGATCATCGAGGCGGCCGTCCGGGAATACCTCCCCTTCATTGCCACGGAGAACCTGCTGATGGAGGGCGTCAAGCGGGGAGGAGACCGGCAGAAGCTCCACGAGGTCATCCGGTCTGCGTCCATGGAAGCCACCGCCGCCATGAAGCGGGGCGAAAAATGCGAGCTCCTTCAGAAGCTGGCCGCCACCGGGGAATTTCCCATGACCGAGGCGGAGATGAACGACCTTCTGGAGCCGTCCCTGTATATCGGACGGTGCCCGGAGCAGGTCGCCCGCTATGTAGCCGAAATCTCCCCTCTTCTCGCCGACGCCTCCGAGGAGGACGACAACATCCACATCTGACAAAGCCCCCGCCGATCCTTCACCGGACCGGCGGATTTTCATATCTGTCGGGAGGACTGTCATGCGCGACAACTACTGGAATCACAATACCGCCTATCACCCCTGGATTCTTCGCCGCGCCGCCGGGGCCCGTTCCGCGCTGGACGTCGGTTGCGGAGATGGACTCCTGCTTGAGCGGCTTGCGCCGGTGTGCTCCCGTGTCACGGGGATCGAGCCGGATCCGGCGGCGTATAAAATGGCGCTGGAGAGGACCGTGACGATGAAAAACGGTCGGGTGATACGGGGGGATTTCCTGACGGCTCCGCTCCCGCCCTCGTCCTACGACGTCCTGATCTTTGCGGCCTCCCTCCACCATATGGACGCGGAGGAGGCTCTATTGAGGGCGACGGACCTTCTGACTCCCGGCGGGGCGCTTCTGGTGGTGGGACTGGCGAGGCCGGAGAGCGCGGCGGACTATTTGACGGAGGCGCTCCGCGTGATCCCGGCCCGGATCGGATCCCTTCTTCACGGAGAGGGAAGGGGACCCGGCGTGCCCGTGAAGGCCCCGGAGACGTCCCTCGGGGAGATCCGTCGGACCGCGGCGCGCCTTCTGCCCGATGCCCGGATCCGCCGCGGCCTGTATTACCGGTATCTGCTGGAGTGGAAAAAGCCGGGCTGAGCCGCACCGCTTCTGCGGATCGGTCCGGTACCTGTGTTTGCTTTTTCCGTTCTCTCTTCGGTTTCCTCTTGCCTCACCGCCGTTTTTGTGCTACAATGGACCTGAAAAAACAGAAGCGGAGGTTGGTCGGATGAAGCGGATGCCGGAGAAAACGCAGATCCTTGTCGCGCGGCTGATCCTCTGTGGCTTTGTCAGCGGAGCGCTGTACATCTTCATGCACGAGCTGGGACACGGCATCGTGGCGGTGGCCGCCGGAGCGAAGGTAACCCGCTTCAGCCTGCTACGGGGCTTTGTGGCTACCAGCGGCGGGCACAGGGGGTATTTCGCCCGCCAGCTCTTCTACGCCGCGGGATCCGTTTTCCCATCCCTGTCCGCCGCGGTGTATGCCCTTCTGTACAAAAGGGGCGGCGGCAGTCCCGCGTATCGGATCTTTTCCGCTCTGTACGAAACCGTCTGCGCCGCCTCTCTCTTCGACTGGATCGTCACGCCGGTGCTGTTCATGGTGGGAAGCGCGCCGCGGGGGGACGACTGTACGAACTTTCTGGAGTTTTTTCCCCTTCATCCCCTGACGGTGTCCGCCGTCACGGCCTGTGTCCTTGTTCTGATTGTCCTTCTTGCGCTGAAGCGGGGCATCGGGGCGGATTTTATGGAGACTGTACGGAATCAACTTGACAACGGCGGCTGATTTTGTTACAATAGCGCTGATCCGAGCACACCGGGAGGAGCTTATGGCACATCGTTACTATATCGCGGCGGACGGAGGCGGGACTAAGCTGCTGGCCGTCCTGTACGACGAGGACCGGAACGTGGTCAGATCCGCAAGGACCCAGGGCACCAACACCCTGTTCCGTCCGAAGGAGGCCGTCCTCGTGGAAGCGGAGGAGCTGGCGGAGGCCCTGATCCCCGAGGGCGTGGAGGTGATCGCCGCGGCGGACTTCTCCATCGTGGGCGACGCCTCCCCCTATCTGGACGCCATCCGCCGCCGATGCTCCCTGGGAGACGTCCAGGGACACGGGGAGGGACATGTGGCGCTGGCCTCCGCCGGAGTGAAGTACGGCGTGGCCGCTCAGGCGGGAACCGGCTCCGACGCCTTCTTCATCCAGCCCGGCGTGAATACGGGCGTGGGCGGATGGGGCATGACCCTGGGCGACGAGGGCGGCGGATTAGACATCGGCCTGAAAACACTCCGGGCCGCCATCTGGTCCCAGGACGGCCGCGGTCCGAAGTCCGTCCTGCCGGAGCTTCTGAAGGAGGCCTGGGGCATGAAGGATCTCTGGGAGATGGTGAACCGTCTTACGGGAAATCCCGATATGCGCTCCCTGGTGGCCTCCGTGACCCACATCACCGAAAAGGCCGCCGCGCTGGACGATCCTGCCGCCGTTTCCATCTATCGGAACGCGGGACACGAGCTGGCCCTGCAGGTGCTGGCGGCGGTCCGGAACGGAGGAGGGAGCTTCGTGGGGCCCGTCGTCGCGTCCGGCGGCGCGTGGAAGGGCTCCCGGCACATGTTCGAGGCCTTCCGGGAGGAGGTTTCCGCCGTCCATCCCGACGCCGAGATCCGCTTTCCGGATTTCGAGCCCCTGGTGGGATCCGTCGTGCTCCGCATGATGGAGGAGGACCGGAACACCGACGAGCGCGCCCACATGGAGCATCTGCGACGCACCTTCTCCGCCTTCCGCTATAAGCTCCCGCCGGATTACGCGCCGGAGAGGGCGTACTGAGCTGCTCCCCGCACCCTTTGAGCAAATCTGAGTGTATTTCGCCGCGTTCCCGGCCTTACGCGGGGCGCGGTCATCTGATCCATACAGGAGTCGATATGAACGCATCCTTCCGCTACTATAACCGTGTGACCGAAATCCTCTCCGAGGTCTTCGACAAGGAGGCTGGAGCCATGGAGGAAGCCGCCCGGGCCATCGCCGACGCCAACCGCACCGGTCATTCCGTCTTCGCCTTCGGGTGCAACCACGCGGGCCTCATCACCCTGGAGCTGTTCTACCGCACGGGCGGCATGGTGACGGTGAATCCCGTCCGCGCTCCCGGCATGATGCTGGAGCTGTCCCCGCCCACCATGACCAGCGAGATGGAGCGCATCCCCGGCTACGGACGCATCATCTTCGGCAACATGAAGGCGAAGGAGGGGGACGTGCTGATCATCCATTCCGTCTCCGGACGCAACGCCGTCTCCATCGATATGGCCGAGGCCGCGAGGGAAGCCGGTCTGACCGTCGTCGTGGTCACCAACATGAACACCACCACCGCCGTCACCTCCCGTCATCCCTCCGGAAAGAAGCTCTACGAGTTCGCCTCCATCCTCATCGACAACCACGGGGATCTGGGAGACGCCTCCGTGGAGCTGGAGGGCTTCCCCCAGAAGGTGTCCTCTACCTCCACCGTGGTGGGAGCCGCCGTTCTCAACGCCGTGGCCGCCCGTGCCTGCGAGCTCCTTCTGGAGGCCGGGATCACCCCTCCGGTCTTCATGAGCGGCAACATCGACGGCGGCGACGCCCACAACAAAAAGGTCATGGCCGAGTACGCTGACCATATCTTCTACCTCTGATTACACTGATTTCACTCTGAAAGGAACCATTGTCATGCTTCTCGACACCTATCAGCAGGCCGCCTTCGACCTCCTCTACAAAGCCCGCACCACCCAGCGCGAGGCCATCATCAGGGTGGGCACCCTCATGGCGGACGCCATCGAAAACGGAGGCCGCGTCTACCTCAACAATATCTGCCACTCCATCGAGAACGACCTTCTGAACCGCGGAGGCGGACCGGCGTTCTACAAGCACTATGAGGAAGGGAAGACCGAATTGAAGAAGGGCGACGTGCTCTTCGTGTCCTCCGTCTCCGGCAGGACCCTGCCGGTGGTCAACCTGGCCTGGGACGCCATGGAAAAGGGCGTCAACGTCATCGCCCTGACCTCCATGGTGTACGCTCAGGCGGTGGAGCCCGTCCATCCCTCCGGAAAGAAGCTGTATGAGTTCGTCACCGCCGTGCTGGACAACTGCGCGCCCGCCGCCGAGGCCATGCTGGAGGTGGAGGGGCTGGAGCCCCGCTTCGCCGCCGCGTCCGGAATCGCCTCCGACTTCATCATGTGGTCCGTCACCTCCGTCTGCGTGGAGAAGATGATCGCCGACGGCAAGACCCCCGCCGTGTTCAAGAGCGCCAACTTCCCGGGCGGCGCGGATTACAACCACAACTTCGTGGACACCCAGTACGAAAAGCTCGGATACTGATTCTGCCCGTATGCCATCCCGTCCCGCGCTCTTTCCGGAAGGACGCGGGACAATTCTTTTGCTTTTCACAGATCGTTTACGATTTTTTAAATTTTGATCCGTAAATTGTTTCGTTTCCGTTGACATTCTCCCCGGGCTGTGCTATAATAGCCGCAGGATATTTCGGAGGAACGTCATGGCACAGAAGAACAGGATCACCTTTACCGTCAGGATCGACGAGGAGCTCTACAAAAAGATGCTGGCTGTCGCGGAGGCGGAGGGCCGGGATGTGAACAACCACATGCTCCATCTCATCCGTCAGAACGTGGCCTACCACGAGCGCGTCCACGGCAGGATCGATCCGTCGAAGGTCGTGATCCCGGCCGAGTCTCCCGCGTCGCCGGGGGAAGCCGCTTCCGAAGGATCTAACTGAACAAATCTCTATAAGGAGGAAGCAGTCATGGCAGAAAAGTCTTCGTTCTGGTCTGAATTCAAGACCTTTATCGCCCGGGGCAACGTCATGGACATGGCGGTCGGCGTTGTGGTCGGCGGCGCTTTCACGGCGATTGTCAACTCCCTGGTGGGCGACATCATCAATCCCCTGATCGGCAAGCTGTTCGGCGGCGTGGACCTCTCCGCGGCAAAGGTGATCCTCACCGCGGCAGACGAGGCGTCGGGCGTCGAGGAGGTTGCCATCCGCTACGGCGCCCTGATCCAGTCCATCATCAACTTCCTGATCGTCGCGCTGTGCATCTTCATCGTCGTCCGCGGCATCAACAAGCTGAAGGAAAAGGCGAAGAAGGAAGAGGAAGCGGCCGAGGAGGAGAAGGAAGAGGAACCGGCGGAGCCCAGCGAAGAGGTTCTCCTGCTCCGCGAGATCCGCGACTCCCTGGCGAAGAAATAAGCATATATCGGTATCGAGAACAGGAACGTTTCGCCGCGTTCCTGTTTTTCCGATTTCCGGGCCTCCCGATCCCCTGCCGGACCTCTTCCTGTCGGCTCACCCCATGAACAGCAAAAAGCCCCGCGGACCTTTCCGGATCCGTGAGGCTTTTTTCGGTTTTAGCTGACTGATTCGATCAGTCGTCCTTGTCGTCGTTCTCGTCGTCGTCCCGCTGGAGGGGCTCCTGCGGAATGGGCGAGTAGGGAGAGGCGGGGCTGCTGCGGTGGTGACGGGCTTCTTCTCTGGCCCGCTCCTCTTCGCGCTGCTTCTCCAGCTCCTCCAGATGGCGGGCGAAGGCCTCGTTTTCTTCCTTGCTCTTGCGCCGCTTTTCGGCCACCATCTCCTCCAGCTGCTCGACGGTCACGTCGGGCTCGGTCATGGCGCGGACGAACTGCTCCTCCTCCATGATCTCGTTCTTCATGAGGTACCCTGCCACGAAGTGCAGACGGTCGATGTTGTCCCG
The DNA here is from genome assembly GCA_902778205.1 of uncultured Ruminococcus sp. Lineage (GTDB taxonomy): Bacteria > Bacillota > Clostridia > Oscillospirales > CAG-272 > UMGS1696. Next base: position 7,834 of record CACYWX010000052.1, read on the forward strand.
CAGCACCTGCTCGCAGTCCCGGTACGCCTTCATGACGATCTCCTTGACCTCCGCGTCGATGACGGAGGCGGTCTCCTCGGAGTAGTTCTTCGTCTGGTTGAAGTCGCGGCCCAGGAACACCTCGTCGGAGGAGGATTCGCTTCCGTAGAGGATCGGACCCAGCTTGTCGCTCATGCCGTACTTGGTGACCATGCTCCGGGCCAGCTGGGACGCCCGCTGAATGTCGTTGGACGCGCCGGTGGAGATGTCGCCCAAAATGACGGCCTCTGCCACCCGCCCGCCGAGCAGGGTCAGGATCTCGTTTTCCATCATGCGGCGGGACATATAGGACTGATCCTCCTTCGGGAAGGACAGGGTATAGCCGCCCGCCCGGCCTGAGGGGATGATGGAAATCTGATGCACTGGGGATTCCGGCTGGCGGACCCAGGTGGTGATGGCGTGGCCGGCCTCGTGGTAGGCGGTGAGCTTCCGCTCGGCCTCGGTGATGACCCGGGATTTCTTCGAGGGACCCACGATCACCTTGATCATGGCCTCCTCCAGGTCCGTCATGCCGATGAGGTTCTTGCCCTTGCGGCAGGCCAGCAGAGCCGCCTCGTTCAGCAGGTTCGCCAGCTCGGCGCCGGTGAAGCCCACGGTGGTCTTGGCGATGACCGAGAGGTCCACGTCCTCCTCGAAGGGCTTGTTCCGGGAGTGGACCTTCAGGATCTCCTCGCGGCCCTTCACGTCCGGGGGATTCATGGTGATCTGCCGGTCGAAGCGTCCGGGTCTCAGAAGAGCCGGGTCCAGAATGTCGGGACGGTTGGTGGCCGCCATGACGATGACGCCGTCGGAGGAGCCGAAGCCGTCCATTTCCACCAGGATCTGGTTCAGGGTCTGCTCGCGCTCGTCGTGACCGCCGCCGAGACCCGCGCCTCTGTGACGGCCTACCGCGTCGATCTCGTCGATGAAGATGATGGCGGCGGGATTTTTCTTGGCCGTGTCGAACAGATCCCGCACCCGGGACGCGCCGACGCCCACGTACATCTCCACGAAATCGGAGCCGGAGATGGAGTAGAAGGGAACGCCGGCCTCACCCGCCACCGCCTTGGCGATCAGGGTCTTGCCGGTGCCGGGAGGGCCCACCAGCAGAACGCCGTGGGGGATCTTCGCGCCCAGCTTGGTGAAATAGGAGGGATTGCGGAGGAATTCCACGATCTCCTCCAGCTCCGCCTTTTCCTCGTCGGCTCCCGCCACGTCGCGGAAGTAGACCTTCGCCTTGTCCGCGGTGACCAGCTTGGCGCGGGCCCTGCCGACGGAATTGATCTTGGATCCCTTGCCGCCCGTGGCCTGGTTCATGACGAACACCCACATGACGATGAGCAGGATGATGACCACCAGATAGGGGATCAGGCTGGCCCACCAGGGGAACGCCACCGGGGCGGGGTAATCGTAGGCGGTGATGATCCCGGCCTCCCGCTGTTCGTCGATGACGTCGCCCAGGTCGCGGATGAAGAGCTCGAGGGAGCGGAGCTTGTAGCTGTACCGCACCGCCGTCTCCGTGCCGTCCTGCAGCGTGTCGCGCACCGTCATCTCAAGGGTGTTGTCCTCGCCGACGCGGAATTCCGAGACCTTTTCGGCCTTGAACAGCTCCACCACGTCGGAATACCGCAGCTCCTTCTGGGGCGTCATGTTGTAGAGATACGCCGCGGCGATGACGAGGATGCCGATGATCACGATATATACGAGGGCGACTTTGAATCCGTGTTTCATGTACACCTCCGGAAAATGGGAATGCTCAGACGCGCTTTTCGTAGACCTCCGGCTTCAGGATGCCGATGTAGGGAAGCGCGCGGTACTGCTCGGCGTAGTCCAGGCCGTAGCCGACCACGAATTCGTCGGGGATGACCAGCCCCCGGTAGTCGGGAACGAAGTCCACCACCCGGCGGTCGGGCTTGTCGAGCAGGGTGCAGGTCTTGACGGAGCGGGCCCCGTTCAGGCGGAGATACTCCACCAGATAGGAGAGGGTGCGTCCGCTGTCGATGATGTCCTCCACGATCAGGATGTCGCATTCGGACAGATCGCGCCGGTTCAGGTCCAGCAGGATGTTGATGCGCCCCGAGGACTCCGTGCCGTTGGAATAGGAGGAGACCTTCATGAAGTCGATCTCCACGGGGATAGTGACCTTTTTCATCAGGTCCCCCATGAAGACCACGGATCCCTTCAGGATGCACAGCAACAGGAACCGGCGGGAATCCTTGTAGTCCCGGTCCAGCTCGGCGGCGATGCGGGTGGTGATCCGGTCGATCTCCTCCTGCGAAACGAGAACCCTTTCGATGTCGCGGTCCAGAATGGTTGCCATGGATGTACCTCCGTCTATGACGATACGATGCGGTCGGCCGGCGGGGTGCCGGTGAACTGACAGACAAGAGTGAGACGCCGCCCTTCTCCGGTCCAGAGGGTCCCGTCCCGGGGAGGAAATCCGGGGATCCAGAGAATCCCGTCCCCGTCCTCGATCACGGGCAGGGAGGAGCGGACCTCCGGAGGCAGCTTCCGGTCGGAAAACAGGGTCTTCACCCGCCGCGTCATGCCGCCGAAGCGGATGGTGTCGCCGGGACGCCGGACCCTGGTCCGACAGGCAAAGCTTATTTTATCAAAACACAAAGACACTGATGTTGACGATTTGTAAATATTTTCCTCGGAATAAATATCTATGGAAGGAAACGGGCCCTCCCCGTCCTCCGGAAGGCAGATCAGGCGGCAGAAGCCGTCCTCCCTGAGGATCCCTCCGGGATAATCCGCGCCGAAGAGGACCTCCGGCACCTCCTCCCGGGGATCCCGGTTTTCACGGACCACCCGGACCGTGTCACGGTCCAGGACGCATCGGACGCCGCCGGGCAGGGAGACCGATCCCACGGACCCGCTGCGGGAAAGGGTGAGGACGGCCTCCGCGTGGGACGCCTCCGGGACTCTTCCTCCCGCGTGCTCCGCCATCCGCCGCAGGACCCGGGACGCCTCGGCCTCCGCCAGTCCGTCGAACACCGCACGTGAGATTTCAGCCTTCCCGTCCGGCGCCAGCGCCCCGGCTCTTTCCTCGAGAAGCTCCTCGTCCCGGCGCAGCAGCTCCGTCATGCGGAACACGGCGGCCTCCGGATCCGGGAACACCGTCCTCAGGGCGGGAAGAGCCTCCAGCCGCAGGATGTTCCTGGCGCATCCGAGCTCCAGATTGGTTCGGTCCGTCACGTAGGGGATCCCGTTCTCCCGGCAGAAGGACCGGACAGCCTCCCCGCCGTCCCGGATCAGGGGGCGCAGGTACCGTCCGTCCCGGATCGGAGGAATGCCGCAGAGTCCCTTCAGCCCGGTTCCGCGCAGCATCCGGAACAGGACGGTCTCCAGATTGTCCGAGGCGTTGTGGGCCGTGGCGATGAGTCCGTCCTTACCGGCCAGCTCGTCGAAGCAGGCGTACCGCACCTCTCTGGCGCACTCCTCCAGACCCAGTCCTCTCTCCTTCGCCAGAGCCGGAACGTCGGCCCGCCGGACGGTCAGGGGGATCCCCAGCTCCCGGCACCGCTCCCGGCAGAAGGCCTCGTCCCGGTCCGCCTCTTCTCCGCGGATCATGTGGTTCACGTGGACGGCGGCGAGGGCGACTCCGTTTTCCCGGCACCAGTCCCGCAGAAGGACCAGCAGGCAGGAGGAATCCGCTCCCCCGGAGAACGCCGCCAGCACGGAGCCGCGCTCCTTCATCAGCGCGTCCATTCCGAACCGGGAGAGGGTATTGTAAAACTGCAGAACGGTCATGGAATCTCCTTTCCGGGGAACCCGGTCAGCGTTTGTCCCGGGCGAGGCGCACCTCGGCTGTGACGACGGCGGCGGTCAGATACAGGACCACCCCGCCCGCGATGGCCTCTAGCCTGCCCGGAACCGATGAGGGAGGGACGGATCCCGGCGTCAGGGTCAGAAGCTCGCCAAGAAGCCTGGCCGAGGCCGCGGTCAGCGCGGTCATGACGAGGGCGGTCGCCCGGCGGAAGAGGTGGGAGAAGGTCGGTTTTTTCATGCAGTCCGCCTCTTTTCAGTATGGATTCTTTCCGTATTATTATACCTTCCTCCCGCGCCCGCGTCAACGGTCAAATGATGGCAGAGGCGGAATTTGAAAAACTGAACGGAAAAGACTGCGTTCCGAGGCGGATTCTCTGGAAATTTTCACAACAAGAACCTTGACAAAACGGAACGGTTCGGGTAAAATGGTAACGATCCGGGATTGCGGACGCAGCCCGATAACCGCGTGAAAGGCAGGTACTTCCTTTATGAAATTTTCGGCAGCAGGCGGCTGGTGGGGAAAAGACTGGTACGAAAGAGTCCGTCTGGGCGAGAAATACGGCTTCCCGGGCGTGGAACAGCTCGGCTGGCTGGGACTTGACTTCGACCTGGCGAAAAAGACGCTGGACGAAACCGGCGTGACCTCCACCGCTATCGTCATCCAGTCCGTGAAGAAGGAAAACATGGAGAAG
>CACYWX010000053.1 GCA_902778205.1 uncultured Ruminococcus sp.
CGAGCGGCCGTAGTTCCACTCATAAGTCCTGTATTTGGTGTCTGCGAGCTCCTCTATGGCCGCAAGAGCCTCGGAATCGAGAGTAACGGGCTCTCTGTCCGCCCCGGGCAGAGCCCGCCTTAGATATGCCCAGAAAGAACTTATGTCAACCGGAAGCTCCTCTCGCTCCCTTTCCTCCGCCTTCATCCCGGCCGCCTCTGTGACGTCAGCGGTCCCAGCCCCCTTCTTGCCGTGGGCGGCCTCCTCAAGGAGAAAGTCTCGGATGTTTCCGATGCGGGCGCTCACCGATTTGATCCCCTTGCCTCTGAATTTCTCCTGGTCGACCTTGAGAGCCCCGGCGACCATCTCCTTATTGGCTTCAAAGAGCAGGGTGCCGTGATGCAGGATGCGGTCATGGGCGACCCTCTGGGCCGTGCCGGAGACCTTGCGGCCCGAAACCAGGATGTCGTTTCGGCCGGAGGCCTCCGCGTCCAGTCCCAGTCCCCGCAGGGCCTCCAGTCTCGTTTCCGCGGTCACGTCCGTCCGGGAAATCGTCCGCAAAAGCTCGTTTGTGTCCATATCTATGCCTTTCTGATGAAAATGGAATCCAATCGCTGAGTCACTCGGTCCGGAGCCGCCAGTGGTCCGGAACGCTGTCTCCCCAGAGGAACGCCGCCGTCTCCCGGAACCGCCGCCTCTTCTCCTCCGCCTCCGGTGAGGAGGGATCGAAGTCGGAGCGCCGCCAGCCCCGCAGCATGACGTTCTTGGGGGTGTCCTCCGGGTCGATGAGCTCGGTGGCGTCGCATCGGTAGCCCTCGGCCTCCAGCTTCAGAAGCCGCAGGGCGTCCGTGGCGGCCGAGGCCAGCTTCTGCCGCAGGATGGGGACCTCCCCGATGAAGTCCAGGGTCGGGCAGTCCATGCCCCGGTTCAGCTCCCGCTGACAGCAGGGAGTGGACAGGATCATCCGGGCCCCGTGCTCCGCCGCGAAGTCCAGCACCAGATCCGTGGCGGTGTCGCAGGCGTGGAGGGAGATCACCAGATCCGGCGCGCGGAGCGGCTCGAAATCCCCGATGTTCATGGCGAGAAACTCCATGCCCCCGAAGCCTGCTTCCTCCGCCACGCCACGGCAGTAGTCCATGACGCTGTCCTTCAGGTCCACGCAGGTCATCCGCACGGTCCGCCCGCAGACGGCGGTCAGCACATGGTAGGCGGCGAAGGACAGGTAGCTCTTGCCGCAGCACAGGTCGCAGACGTACAGCTCCCCGTCCCCGGAGAGGCGTTTTTCCGCGTCGGCGATGTACTCGGCGAACCGGGCGATCTGCCGGAACTTGGACTGCATCCGGTCGTGGATCCGTCCGCTTTTATCCGCGATGCCCAGAGGGATCAGGAAGAGCTCCGTACCGTCCAGCAGGCGATGCTTTTCCCGGTTGTTGCCTCTCACGGGAGCCGCGTCCCCTTCCCCGGGCTTTCCCTTTTTCAGGAGGGTGACGGTGCCCTTTTTCGAGATCATCAGGGAGGCCGAGCCCCCCGCGTCCGTCAGATCCGCCTTCCGGTAGGTTCCGGTCAGCTCCGCCACGGCCAGAAGGATCCCCTCGGGCTCCACGTTCCGCTGGGTCACTCTCCCCTCGGTGAGGAAGGTCTCGAGCTGCAGGATCCGCTTCCCGCCGATGTCTCTGAGCTCTCCCCGGACCTTGATCCCGTCGCCGGAGGAGGGGCTGTGAAAGGTCACGTTCCCGAGGGTGCCCGCCTCGGCCGAGCGGCGCAGGATCCCCGCGAAAGAGGCGATTTTTTCGTCGGTCATTTCTTTTTCTTCTTCGTATTCTTTCCGTTTCCGCCGGGCAGCGCGCCGTAGTTGACCCGGGCGGGCTTTTCACTGACCGCAGGCGTCTCCTCCGCGCTGTTGTCAGCGGCCTCCTCGTCCACGGTCTTTTTGCTCTTGCGGAACTCGAACTTGCTTTCGGTCCCGCTGAAGATCCGCTTCAGGTTGCCCCAGTGCTTGACGACCACGATGAAGGCGATGAGAATGGCGATCATCTGGCAGATCCACATGCCGGTGAAGGGCCTGCCCTGATTGAGCCGGTTGAACAGCAGGGGGAACAGCATGGAGCAGAGGACGGAGCCGAAGGAGATATACTTGGTCATGCCCACCATCAGGAGAAAAACAGCCAGCAGGATCAGGAAGATCCGCCAGTCCAGCATGAACAGCATGGCGGTGAGGCAGAGGATCCCCTTCCCTCCCCGGAACTGGTAGAACACCGGGAAGATATGGCCGAGGAAGCAGGCGAATCCCGCGATGAAGGCGGTCAGGTAGCCGAGGCAGCACCAGCCGATCATGATGGCCAGCACGGTCTTGAGAAAATCTCCCACGAAGGTGATGACCGCGGCGCGCTTTCCGTAGATGCGCATGATGTTGGTAAAGCCCGCGTTGCCGCTGCCGTGGTTCCGGACGTCGTCGTGATAGAACCGCGCGGACACAATGATGGCGGTGTTGACGGACCCCAGCAGATAGGGGATCAGCACGTAGATCACCATCAGGGCCAGCTCGGCCGGAAGCGCCCGGTTTTCCCACAGGGATCCGATCAGGCCCATATACCCGGTCTGGTACCGCAGAAAGAAATACAGCATTACCTCTTGCCCCCGAAATCCTGATCCTCGTTTTCGCCCTTCTGCCGGATGATGAGCCGGATGGGCGTGCCGCGGAACCCGAAGGTCTGTCTCAGGCAATTTTCCAGATACCGCTGATAGGAGAAGTGGAACAGCTCCGCCATGTTGCAGAAGACCACGAAGGTCGGGGGAGCCGCCTCGGTCTGGGTCATATAGTAGATCTTCAGGCGCCTGCCCTTGTCGGACGGAGGCTGGACCCGGGCTACGGCGTCCGCCAGCACGTCGTTCAGCATGCCGGTGGTGACCCGCATCTTGGACTGCATGTTCACGTAGTTGATCTGCTCGAACAGCTTCTCCACCCGCTGGCCGGTCTTGGCCGACAGGAACAGGATGGGCGCGTAGGTCATATAGGACAGGGCATCGTAGATCTTCTTGGTGAACTCCTGCGTCGTATTGTTGTCCTTATCGATGAGGTCCCACTTGTTGACGCAGATGACGGAGGCCTTTCCCGCCTCGTGGGCGATGCCGGCGATCTTCTCGTCCTGCTCCGTGATGCCCTCGGAGGCGTCGATCATGATGAGGCACACGTCCGCCCGGTCCACGGCCATTTTCGCCCGAAGCACGCTGATCTTCTCCACCCGGTCGTCCACTCTGGACTGGCGGCGGATCCCGGCGGTGTCGATGAAATTGTATTTGCCGTGGGAATTCTCGAAGTAGGTGTCGATGGCGTCCCGGGTGGTGCCGGGCATGTCGGACACGATGCACCGCTCGTCTCCCAGGACCCGGTTCACCAGGGAGGATTTCCCGGCGTTGGGCTTGCCGATGACGGCCACGGAGACGACCTCCCCGTTCTCCTCCTCCTCCTCGTACTCGGGCAGGGCCTCCAGCACCGCGTCCAGCACGTCGCCGCTGCCGCTGCCGTGAAGGGAGGAGATGGCGATGGGATCCACGGCGAAGCCCAGCTCGTAGAACTCGTAGAACTGGGGGTCCACGTCGCCGATCTTGTCGGACTTGTTCACAACGGGCACCACGGGCTTGCCGCTTTTTTTCAGCATCAGGGCGATGTCCATGTCGTCCGCCACCAGTCCCGTGCGGATGTCCACCATGAAGATGATGACGTCGGCGGTCTCGATGGCGATCTGGGCTTGCTCCCGCATTTTCTGCAGGATGACGGAGTCGGTCTTCGGCTCGATGCCGCCCGTGTCGATGACCATCATGGTCTTTCCGCGCCATTCGCATTCGCCGTAGATCCGGTCGCGGGTGACGCCGGGGGTATCCTCCACGATGGCGCGTCTTTCGCCGATCAGCTTGTTGAACAGGGTGCTCTTGCCGACGTTGGGACGTCCGACAATCGCGATTACCGGTTTTGCCATTCTGTATGTTCCTTTCGATGGATCGTCAATATTCGATGCCGGTCAGGGCGTCAAACAGGGCGCCGCCGTCGTTGTCCACAAATTCCACCCGCACGCCCAGCTTCTCCGACAGCTCCTCCGGAGTCGTGTTGTCGAGGAACAGGTCTCCCTCGGCCCGTAGCGTGGTGCGGGACAGGTACAGACACTCTCCCAGCTCCGCTCCGGACAGCCGGCGGAGGATGTCCCCTCCGGTGAGCAGGCCGGCGACCGTCACCTGGCCGCCGAAGAACTCGTTTTTCACGGCGTACACGTTGATCCTCAGCCCCGGACACCGCTCCGTCAGCCTCCCGGCCAGCATGGACAGGGTGGAATACGCCGCCTCCCCCGTGGCCACGGACACCGTGCGGTTCACCTCCGCCAATTCCTCATCCTCCGCCATGGAGAGAGCCATGTCGAATTCGTGGATCAGGGAGGAGAGCATGCCGACGCCGTTGTCGATCTGGTTGTAGTCGCCGTAGTAGCCGTCGTCGGGCAGGGGCGTGCCGCTTTTGATATAGAACTCGTCCGAGGCGAAGAAGATCCGCGCCGGACCTCCGTCCTCGGCCTCGTGGGTCCTGCCGAATTCCTCGTTGAACCGGTCGATCTGCCGGATCACCTCGCCGCATTCCTCCGGAGTGAAGGGCTCCAGCGGATACAGTCCGTGCCGGTGCGCCGTCAGCCCCACGGGGACCACGGACACGGAGTCCATGGCGGGCCAGTAGCCGGACAGATCCCTCATGGACCGCTCCAGCTCCTCCCCGTCGTTGATGCCCCGGCAAAGGACGATCTGTCCCCTGAGGGTGATGCCCGCCTCCGCCAGCCGGTCCAGATAGGAGAGCACCTTCCCCGCCCGCCTGTTCTTCATCATCTTCACCCGCAGCTCCGGGTTGGTGGCGTGGACAGAGACGTTGACGGGGGAGATGTGCATCTCGATGATGCGGTCGATGTCCTCGTCGCGCAGGTTGGTCAGGGTCACGTAGTTGCCGTGCAGGAAGGACAGGCGGCTGTCGTCGTCCTTGAAGTAGATCGTATCCCGCATGCCCGGCGGGTTCTGGTCGATGAAGCAGAAGAGGCATCCGTTCTCGCATCGGTGCTTCTTGTCCATGAGGGGCGTGCCGAACTCCAGTCCGATGTCGTCGTAGGTCCCCTTATGAATGGTAATTTCCAGAATATCCGGCCCCCGGTGCAGCTTCAGGGTGACCGCGGGATCGGCCAGCCGGAACCGGTAGTCCAGCACATCGCGGATCGGATGGCCGTTGATCTCCAGAAGCCAGTCCCCCTCGAGGACTCCTGCCTTCGCGGCGCGGGAACGGGGCAGGACCCCGGTGATTTCAGGCATGGGGACGGACTCCTTTCTTCTTCACATAATATAACAAGTTATATTATACACTTTTTTCGCCCGCAGGTCAAGGGATTCCCGAGAAGTCCCGGGAATCAATCCCAGGTTCCGTTCATGCAGAGCCGGAGCGAAAAGCAAAAACCGGCACGCTTATGCGTGTCGGCTATAGGGACCCCCGTCACCGGCGGGCGTTCCGGGAGAATTTCGCGGTTTTACGGACGGCTCCCGGCAGGCGGCGGATCAGCAGAAGACGGAAGCCCTCGTCCTCCGGATCGGCGTAGACCTCCACCACGTCCAGCCGCGGGATCTTCTCTGTGGGATGCGCGGCAAGCCAGGCCTCGGCCGCCCGGACCATGGCGTTCCGCTTGCGGGAATCCACGGCTTCGGCGGGCGTTCCCTCCGGCGTCCGGTAGTCGGGATACTGCCGCCGGGTCTTGACCTCCACGAAGCAGACGCAGGGACCGTCCTCCGCCACCAGATCGATCTCGTCCCGGCCGAAGCGCGCGTTCCGCTCCAGAATGACGCACCCCTGGTCCTCGAGCCACAGAGCCGCCGTCCGCTCTCCGATCCTTCCAAGCTCCGCCCGGTTCATTCCGTCTCCTCCGGGGGATTTGTCCCGCGCTTCTCGGCGAGAGCCTTTTCCAAAGCGTCCCGGTCCCGCTCCAGGAAGGAGAGAAAGCTCCTCCGGTGCAGGGGACAGGGTCCGTATTCGTACACGGCCAGCTTGTGGGCCTTCGTGGGATAGCCCTTGTGCCCGGCAAAGCCGTAGACGGGATAGAGCCGGTCCAGCTCCTCCATCTGCCGGTCCCGGGTAACCTTCGCCAGCACGGAGGCCGCGGCGATGGACTGGGAGATCCCGTCCCCCTTCACCACCGTCCGGCAGGGCACGCCGAACTCCGTCTCCCGGTTGCCGTCCACCAGCACCAGCCCGGGAATCACGACGCTCTTCACCTGCTCCACCGCCCGGCGCATGGCGTCGAGAGAGGTGGCCAGGATGTTGGTGCGGTCGATCTGCTCCGCCGTGGATTCCGCGACGCCGTATGCCAGAGCCTCCCGCAGGATCACGTCGTACAGGGCCTCCCGCTTTTTCTCCGTCAGCTTCTTGGAGTCGTCCAGGCCGGGGATGATCAGCTCCGGAGGCAGCACCACGGCGGCGGCCACCACGGATCCCGCCAGCGGACCCCGTCCGGCCTCATCGGTGCCGCAGACCACCCCGTATGCCGCGGCGGCCTCCCGGTCGTATCCGTAATCCAGCATGTCACCCCGCCTCTCCGTCCTGTTCGGACCCGTTTGTCTCCGCCGTCTTTGCACGGGGTGGAGGATCCAGTGTGATGCGGCCGATCTTCGCCTCCCGGAACTCGTCCAGCAGGATCTCCGACGCCCGCTCCGTGTTCAGCTCCCCGCCGGACAAAAGAAAACCGCGCTTCCGGGCCACGGCGCAGAGAAGCTCGTAGGGAGCCGCGTCCGCCAGCTCCTCCGGATCCAGCTTGTACCTTGCGCAGAACAGATCCCGGTGATCCCGGAAGAGATCCCGGCACAGGGCGCATCCCAGCTCCTCCGTGTCGAGGATGGCGTCCCGGATCGCTCCGGTGAAGGCCAGCCGCTCGCCGGTGGTGCGGTCGTCGAACCGGGGCCACAGAACCCCCGGCATGTCCAGAAGATCGATGCCCACGGAGGTCGGCACCCACTGCTTGGTCAGGGTCACGCCGGGACGGTCCTCCACCTTCGCCTTTTTCCCGCCGCCCAGCCGGTTCACCAGGGAGGATTTGCCCACGTTGGGGATCCCCACGATCATGGCCCGGATGGAACGGCCCTTCATGCCCTTCTCCGCGTACCGCTTCAGCTTGTCGGAGAGGATCGTCCGGACCGTGGGAGCGATGGACTTCACGCCCTCTCCCGTGACCGTGTCCACGGCCAGCATCCTCCCCTCCGACGCCTCAAGCCAGCGGGCGGTGGCCTCCGGATCGGCCAGGGACGCCTTGGTCAGGATGGTGAGGCGCGGCTTGTTCGCCGTCAGGCGGTCGATCTCCGGATTCTTCGAGGAGGCGGGGATTCTGGCGTCCAGCAGCTCGATGACGATGTCCACGCTTCCGAGGTTCTCCGTGATGAGGCGGCGGGTTTTCGCCATGTGGCCGGGAAACCACTGTATGGTCTGAGAGGGCATGGGGCGCTCCTTTCCTGTGCTGACTGCTTCGGCGGCCCCTGAGCGGACCTCTTACGGTTCGATGTCGCAGAGGGGCAGAATCTCGTATCCCTGGGAACGGATCCAGTCGATGGCGGAGCCCAGGATCTCCGCCGTGGTGGAAGAGGTGGAATGGAAGTAGTACACGCAGCCGGGATGCAGGGTCGTCCGGATCCGCTCCAGCGTCGCCTGCGGGTCCGGCTGGTTCTCGTCGTCGTAGTCCAGATAGGTCCAGGAGTACAGCACGGTGGTGTATCCCAGCTTTTCCGCGAACCGCAGGACCCATTCGCTGCAGTTCCCGGACGGCGGACGGAAATAGGTGAGCTGAGGGGCGTCCGGGAAGGCGGTCTCAAACTGCTCCGCCAGTCCCTGGACCTCGCTCATGAAGTCGTCCAGACCCAATTCCGTCACCTTGTAGTGGTTGACGCAGTGGTTCCCCACGATGTGCCCTTCGTCCAGCATCCGCCGGCAGATCTCCGGAGCCGAGGTCACGAACCAGCCGTTGACGAAAAACGCGGCGGGGGCGTTCTTCTCCTTCAGCACGTCCAGGCATTTGGCGGTGTTGCCGTTTTCATATCCCGCGGTAAAGGTGATATAGACCACCTTGCGGGAGGTGTCCCCCAGATAGATGGCGTGATGCGCCGCCACGGAGGCCAGAGCGTCCGCCGCCCGCTGGAACACCAGCGTGGACTGTCCGGTGGTCTCGTCGTAGCTCCAGCTGCCGCCGTACCAGTCGCCAGGCTCGTCGCTCCAGGAGTCCCTCGGAATGTTGTACATCTCCTCCACGGGCCAGATGCCGCTCTCGTCCCGCGCCGGGAGGGTGTAGGTGAACTTCCCCTCGCTGTAGCTCCAGTTCCTTCCCCCGGCCTCGTACAGGGCGGAGGTATAGTAGGGGGCGCGGATGGTGGGCACGTTCTCCTCACCGGTTCCGGGGTTCTCCGCGGTCTCCTCTCCGGCGGGATCCTCCCCCTCGTCGGGCTGCTTGTCCCCGTTCCATTCGTTGATGGGAGGCGGAGGATTCAGAGGAACGGTCTCCGGAGGCTCGGTCTCGGGCGGACGGCGCGCTTCCTCCGCAAGACGGCTTTCCTCCGCCGCCTCTTCGCCGGTGGACATGCGGAGAGAACACCCCGACGACGCGCTCATCATCGCGGCGGCCAGCAGAAGAAGGAGGAGACGCTTCGGGATCCCCGCCCGTTTCGGATTGCTTGTCATGATCAGTTCCTCACTCGGACAACGGTCTCAGACCGCGTCCAGTTCCTTGTATTTTTCCGCCATTTTTTTCCGTCCCGCGAAACACACCGCCGCGCCGAGGACTGCCGCCGCGGTGAAAAGCGCCAGGATCCCGCTCCATTTCAGCGAATCCACGGCCCAGCCGGTGATCAGGGAGGTCACGGCCGCCGCGGCGTAGGACAGACAGTCGAGGGCTCCGGTCACGAAGGACGCGCGCCCCACCTTTGAGAAGTGCAGGGGAATGAAGGTGAGCAGCATGGTGTTGGCGCCCAGCATCGCGGAGGAGGACAGGGCGAACAGCAGGGTCACCACGGCCGCCGGGAACCATCCGGACACCCCGAGGGCCAGGATCCCGTAGACCGCGGCCAGAGTCAGGGTGCTCACCAGAAACATGAGGGCACAGGTGCCCAGCTCCGACAGACGGAAGCGCCGGTAGGCCCACTTCGCGGCATACACGCCGGCGATGTTCAAGAGGGGCAGGATCATGGTGATGACTGCCACAACGGAATCGGACAGGCGGAAGCTGTCGGTCAGCATCTTCGGAATCCATTCGTCCAGTCCGTCCTTGATCATGCCGTTGAAGAGGATGCCTCCCGCGGCCGCGGCCAGTCCCAGGCACAGCAGGAAGGACAGGGGCGCCGTGCGGACGATGCCGTTCCCTTCCTCATCCCGGGGGGCTTCCGTCATGGGGACCGCCTTCACCACCCGCATATGGTCCTTCAGCCCGGCGAAGAGGAGGGCCAGAACGATCCCCGTCACCACCAGCACGGAGCCGCAGACGACGAACACCATATGCCAGTCGGTGAAATGGAGGGTCACGGCGGCGATCCCCTGGCAGAGCAGGGTCCCGATGGGAATGGTGGCGGAGAGGCTTGCGGCAGAGGCCTGGGCGATCTCCTCGGTGGTCCACGTGGATACCGCGCGGATCAGGGGAGCCCATAGCATGGAGCAGAAGAAGCCGCACAGGGCCCAGACCGCGGTCATGAGCGGCACGCGGACCCCGGAAAGAAGCGGCACGGAGGGGATCGTTCCCATCAGCACGTTCATGGCGCCCGCCAGAATCAGGCCCCAGGTCATCATATGTCGGGGATGGAGCCGGTCGCCCAGCCAGCCGTTGATCAGCTGTCCCGCGGCGTAGCTCCCCAGGAACACCGAGGAGATCAGCCCGCCCTGCGCCTCCGTCAGGATCCCGGAGGCCGTCATGCCGGGCAGACAGAGCTTCAGGGTCTTCTTCCCCACGTACAGGATCATATAGGAGATCCAGCACAGAACGACCATCCGCCGCGCTCTCTGTTCGTATCCGCTTGTCGCCATTCCCATTGCAGTTCCTTCCTTCAGATGATCCTGTACGCGCAGCTGTTAAAGATCTCGGCGTAAGCCCCGGTTAGCGCGGACGCCGTATCGGCCAGGACCCGGCACACGGGCGCTTCCGTATGATAATGCCCGGCCTCCACGGTGAACAGTCCGTCCTCCGCGGCATCCTCGGCCATATTGTAACCGGCGTCTCCGGTGACGAAGGCCTGGCATCCTGCCGCAAGCGCCGCAGGTATCAGATCCTTGCCGTCCCCGCCGCAGAAGCCGATCCGCCGGATGAACGCGCCGCCCTGACCCGTCGCCCGGACCGCGGGGCATCCCAGCTTCTCCTTCACCAGACCGGCCAGATAATCCCCGGTCATGGGCTTCACATCCGCGTAACGGCAGATTTCCGGCGCGTCCTCGTCCCCGAAGGTGCCGGAGGGCTCGAAGCCGCAGGTCCGGCACAGCGTTTCGTTGACGCCTTCCCGTCCCGCGTCCAGCCGGGTATGCAGGGAGATCACGCTGATCCCCGCCGCGGCCGCCGTGAGGATCCGTCTTCCGCCCACGCTGTCCGGCGTCACGCTCTTCACGCCCCGGAACAGCATGGGATGGTGGGTCAGCAGAAGGTCGAAGCCGTTCGCCGCCGCATACCGGACCGCGTCCGTCACGGCGTCCAGGGACACGAGGATCCGCCTCACCCGCGCCTCCGGATCCGGGGACACCATGATCCCGTCGTTGTCCCAGGAGCAGGACAGGGTCTTCGGATACAGCTCCGATAAAGCGTTGTGCAGTTCTCTGACCGTCATACCGATCCCTCCTCGCCGGTTGTTTCCTTCTTCATGCAGGGCAGGGCCAGGATCTCGTCCCGCAGGGCTTCGTCCTCCGCCACGGGCAGTCCGCCGCGCCGCCGCCCCTCGATTCTCGTGTTCACCCTCTCCAGCCATTCCCGGGCGAAATCCCGGAACAGGGGCTCGTTCCGCGCGATGTTGGCCCGCCCCAGAAGCAGCTCGCATGGGGTGAAGGTCCGCGCGATCCCGTCCCAGACGCTGAGGATCACGGCGTAGCGCTTGCCTCCGGATTCCACCAGCCTCTCGTCGAGGATCCGGAAGCCCGCCCCGGCCAGATACCGCCTCAGCTCCTCCGGAGAGGACATGGGGCCGAGGATCAGGCGGACGCCGGGCTTCTTCACATAGTCCGAATCACCGATGATCCGCGCGATGAGCTCCCCACCCATGCCGCAGATCATGATGTGGTCCACGCCGTCCCGCCCGGGATCCAGGTCCCGCAGTCCGTCGGTCAGAACGAACCGCATCCGGGAAGTCATACCGGCCCGCGCCGCGTTCTGCTTCGCCCTCTCCAGGGGGCCCCGGTTGATGTCGGAGGCCACGGCAAAGCGCGCCGTTCCGGTTTCCAGCAGATACAGGGGCAGATAGGCGTGATCCGTTCCCACGTCCGCCACCACCGCCCCGGGCTCCACAAAGGAAGCGGCGGCCTCAAGGCGCGGATCCAGAGGCTTTGTCATGCGGACCTCCCCTCACAGGCGTCCCGGAGCCGCAGTGTGCCGCGCGGGACAACATACCATGGAAAAAAGAGAAAAAGCAGGCACCGCGCCCGCCTTCTCCCTCACCTTATTTCTCTTTTTTGGATGCAAAATAGGCGTTGAGCTTTCCGACCAGCTCCTCGGCGTCCACGCCGTGCACCATGGCGGCCTCCTCCACGGTCTCCATGCGGGACACCGGGCAGGTGATGCAGTGCATGCCGGATTCCAGAAAAATATCCGCCGTATTCTCGTCGCAGTCGACGATGTCGCCGATGACGGTTTCAAGAGTGACCTTCATTTTGATCTGCCTTCTTTCTTTGGAAGAATATACGTCCATGCGGGGAAACGACGCCCCGTCAGTTGGCTTTGGAAACGGGAACTTCATCCGGCACCACGACCTTTCGGATATCCGCGCCGAGGGACCTCAGCTTTCCGCAGATGTCGTCGTATCCGCGCTCGATGAGGCGGATCTCGGAGATCTCGGTGACGCCGGGGACGGTCAGGGCCGCGATCATGACGGCGACGCCGCCGCGCAGGTCCGTCGCGATGACGGGAGCGGGAGAGAGAGGCGCGCCTCCCTCGATCACCAGG
>CACYWX010000054.1 GCA_902778205.1 uncultured Ruminococcus sp.
TTTTCATGACGGTTCCTTTCCTTGGTCCGACGGTCGTTTATTCCAGCAGGAAGCAGGCGGAATAGGTCATGGTGCCGCGACCGTGGTTGTAGGGGATGCCGCAGTCCCTGCAGACCTGCGTGACGAAGAGGCCGAAGCCCTCCATGGAGTACACCATCTTGTCCGGGAAGCGGCAGGGGCTGTCCGGGTAGGTGCAGGTCTTGCAGTTCTTGCACCCGCCGGAGCCCAGGGCCAGGCAGTCGGGGTACAGCTCCCGGATGCGGGCGAGGAGGCGCTGGAAGTTCTCCCCGTGGCGCTCTCCCAGGGCCTGGATGCTCTCCCAGTCGTAATCGTCCTCCAGGGTCTGCACGCTCTGGACGAGCAGTCCGCGGGTGTATTTTTTCAGCATTTTCCGGCTTTCCTCCAGATCCCCGAAGGCGGGAGGACATGCCCAGGTCTTGTTGTACTGTCCGCACAGGTTGACCTTGCAGGCGTCCCGCACGTCCTCCAGCACCTCGAGCTTTGTCGCGTCCAGAGGCGCCGAGCAGTCAAAGCCGTATTCCGCGGCCAGGGCAAGCAATTCTTCATCCGTCATGGCGGTAGTCCTTTCGTGTGTTCCGTGTTGTTGCGCAGGCCGGTCCGTTTCCGGAGGTCCCGGCTGTTGAGGCCATTATACCCCATCCCGCTCCGATTTGCAAGAGCCGGGGGAAACGTACAGGAGATTCCGGACCGGCGGAACGAAAAAGGGACCGGCCCGCGTCCCTCCGTCGGGGGAACATGAGCCGGTCCCGGATTATGAAATGGATTTCGGAACGCTTTGTCCGCGGGTTATCTTCCGCCGCCGAAGAAGCTGCCGAAGAGGTCCGCGAGACCGCCGAAGCCGGAGGAGTCGTCCAGACCGGACGGTTCTTCCTCGGGGGCTTTTTCGGAGGCTTCCTCAGAGGCATTCTCATCCACGGTCATTTCGAACACGGTGACCTCCACGGAGACCAGCTTGCCCTCGCGGGAGACCTGGACGGTCAGCTTGTCGCCGATCTCGGAGCTCTGCACGATGGAACGGACGTCCTCCACGGAGGTGATCTCATCGCCGTTGATCGCCACGATGCGGTCGCCCACCTTGAGCACCTTGTCGTTCATGCCCTCCTCCAGGGCCGCCACGTACACGCCTGCCTTCATGGCGCCGCCGGCGCTCTCCGTCAGGGAAACGCCGATGGCGGGCTTTGTGGTCTGCTCCTTCTTTTCTTCCTTTGCCTCGCCGGACTTGTCCTCATTGGTGGAGGCGGCGGTCTTCACGTCGGGGGTGCGCTCGAAGACGGTGACCTCAACCTCCATGAGCTTGCCGTCGCGGTACAGCTGGAAGGTCAGCTTGTCGCCCACGGAGGACGCGGACACAACGGCCTTCACGTCGTCGGAGGAGCTGATCTCGTCGCCGTTCACCGCGATGATGCGGTCGCCCTCCTTGAGAACCTTGTCGTTCATGCCCTCAGCCAGGCTCTTCACATAGACGCCGGGCTTGACGCTCGGATTGGAGCCGAAGAAGAAGGAGAACTCGCCGCTGTTCGACACATCCTCGAGGGACACGCCGATCATGGGCTTGCCGGAGACGTAGCCCTTCGTCATGAGCTCCTCGGAGACGGCCAGCGCCTGATTCACCGGGATGGCGAAGCCCAGACCCTCGATGCCGGTGCCGGAGGACTTGGCGTTGACGATGCCTACCAGTTCGCCCTTCATGTTGAACATGCCGCCGCCGGAGTTGCCGGGGTTGACGGCCGCGTTGGTCTGGATCAGGTGCATGGTGACGCCGCCCACCTGAATCTCGCGCTCCGTGGCGGACACGATGCCGTTGGAGACGGAGCCGCCCAGCTCGCCCAGAGGATTGCCCACCACCAGGACCTCCTGGCCGGTCACCAGGGTTGAGCTGTCGCCGCATTTGGCGGGGGTCAGGCCCTTGGCGTCGATCTTCAGAACGGCGATGTCCTCGTCGGTGTCGTAGGACTTCACCTCGGCCTTGTATTCAGTCCCGTCGGTGAGGCGCACGGTGACGGTGTCGGCGGGATTCTGCATGTTCTGGTCCAGAATGACGTGGGCGTTGGTGATGATATACCCGTCCTCGGTGAGGATCACGCCGGAGCCCGCGCCGCCGGTGGTGTACTGGAACCAGGCGTTGCGGGTGGTGTACTCGGTGTTGATCTCCACCACGGAATCCTTCACCAGAGCGGCCACCTGCGCGTAGGTCAGCTCATCCCCGGAGGTGAGAGCGGCGTTGGTGCCGGAAGCGGCGTTCACCGTTTCGGCCGATTTGTAGACCACCACGGGGGCGTTCAGGTTCGGATCCTTTGTCTCGCTCTGGGTGACGGTGGTTTCAGCCGCGGGAGCGGAGGCCGTCATGCGGTTGGCCAGAAGCGTTCCGCCGAAGCCGCAGGCTCCGGACAGGATCACGCATGCCGCGCACACGGCCGCGATGGTTTTTCTCGCGCTTGAACCGGATTTCTTTTCGCCCTTCGGGGCGTTCTTCGGTGCATAGTCCGAAGAGGTCTGATAAGGGGAGGTACCGGAAACACTGTACTGGTTGAATTCAGTGGGAATCCCGGTCGTGCTGTTCATCATTTCATCGTTTTTCATTTTTGATTCCCTTTCTCCGGGGGAGTCTCACCCGCCCGGTCTTGTTCTTTCTTACGCCCATATGATAATCCCCCAATGTGACGCTTATATGAAAGCCCGTGAAAAAGAAGCTGAAAAAAAGCGGGGCTCGTTTCGCGCGTTCTTCACAATTCCGGCGGGGCTTGACCGGTCCGGGATCGTTGTGATATAATGAAAAAAACGCCCCGGATCAACCGGGGAGTCCCGGAGGTGAGGAGCATGGCGCGCGGTGAGAGGATGCTTTTGCGGATCCTGTTCATGGCCGCGGCGGTTTTTCTGGCGGGATGCGCGTCCGTGACCGGCGGATCCGGGTCGGAACCGGATGAGGCGGCGAAGACCGGGGTCACGGAGGATGCACCCGCGGAAACGGCTTCCCCATACGACGAACCGGAGGAGGGACATATGCAGCTGATACCGGACACCGCCTTTCTTGGCGGGATGGAGCTGATCACTCAGAAGGATCACGGAAACGGGGACGCCTTTTCCGCGTTCGCTGTTCACGATTTCCGCGGAGGCGGCGGGGGAGATGAGCCATTCTGGCGGCTGTGCCAGTGGGATTCGGGACCGGATCTGTCCGGGATGCTGGCCGAGTCCTCCCCGGAGGAGATCACGGACGGGCAGTGGCGCTCCTTCCGGTACGATCCGGAGACGGACGAAATGCGCTTTTATCTGGACACATCCCTGTATTACGGCGGTTCCCCGGCCCGGGAGGGGGATTACTGGCCCCATCTTCTGATCGAGGCGCCGGACTTCGGATGCCGGGAGCTGCCCGGGGAGACAGCGGAGTATTACCGGTGCGACGCGGAGAAGATGACGGTATCCTTCGACATCCGCCTGACGGACTATGAAGCCTCTCCCGTGGAGGGAGACTGGGTGGACGCCGCGCAGTTTCTGATGTACTTCTACGTGAAGGGGACAGAGACGGAGGACTTCTGCTGGTTCGGGCTCCAGCTCTTTGACAGCCGGTGGCCGCGGAACGAGCATTACGTGGGATACGACGGAGGAAAGGCGGACGCCTCCGGGGCCATGATCTACTCCGTGGGCTCGAAGTACGTCTACAAGAACGCCGGCGGGACCGCTCTCTGGAAGGACGGCGCGCCCTCACCCGACGGGGAATGGAGGCACGTGGAGATTGATCTGGTCCCGTACCTGAAGGACATGCTGAAGCGCGGGAGCCGGGACGGGTACTTCAAGGCGGGAGATCTGTCCGGGCTCCGGATCGACGGCATGAACGTCGGGTGGGAGACCATCGGCACCTTCCGCCACGGCATGGAGCTGCGGCATCTCAGGCTGACGGCGCTGCGCAGCGAGGGGTGAGTTATCGTGGGTTCGCACGAGGAGGAAGGAAACGCCCCGCATTTTGGAAGTTAACGCTTCGCTTTTCCCGGAGCATCCGCTGTGCGCGGGGTGCCTGGGATATGGCTTTTGTTTTTTGAAATCGAAGCGGCAAGAGAATTGAAAGTTATACTGCTTCGCTTCTAAAAGGTATAATTGGGCATAGTACTGCCCAAACACGTTTTATCAGCACAACCCCACTGCGGCCCCTTGCCCAATGCGCGCCTGAAACGCCGCCGGAGGCCGAGGAGCTTGCTCCGAGCACGGTGTAAACTGCACGGACAGAGACCGCGCGAGGACAATGGTATACTGATGGGCTTATATACAAGGACGAGCTGTCAGTTTATGCCATATGGCCAAGGGGGACCTCCGGGAGGGGCACCACTTTCACTTCGTGAAAGTAGTCGGCCCTGAGATGGTGTTCCTCCCGGCGCCTGGCCTGCGCAAGGCCATCGAATCAGAAACCCGTAGGGTTTCTTCCCTTAAATCCCTTTTAGAAGGGATTTAGTATTAAAAAACGCCCCTTTCCGGGAAGCGGGATATGCTTCCGGGGGAAAGGGGCGTCTTTGTGATTTATGGAGGAAGGTGCGGTGGAAGGGATCAGGTGAAGCTGTCCTGGAGCTTGTTCATCTGCTTGACGATGGGCTTTTTGTTGCGCTCGATGAGGGAGGCGAATTCGGTGATGCCCTGGGGGATGTTGTTCTTGATGTCCGTGGAGACGGTGCCGAACAGGTCGAAGGCCTCGCCCAGATCGATGCCCAGGCCCTCGTAGATGATGTGGAGCATCTCGACGGAGTTCTCGTTGCGCAGGCCCTTCTGCTCGATCCGGCTGCCGAGGAACAGGTCCAGGATCTTCGTGTCCGACTCGAAGGACATGGCGTCCAGAAGCAGGGCGGCGTCCTCGGGAGCGGCCTGGGTATAGGGGATGGCGAAGGTCATCATCTGAAAATCCAGAGTGGTGAAATACCGGCTCTGGCTCTCATTGAACTTCGGAAGGGGCACCACGCCGAACTCGTCCTCCATCTCACGGAACACCTGCGCGTCCTTCAGCTCTCCGCCCAAAAAGAGGGCGCGGCCGGAGGGGAAGATGTTCAGGTTGTAGGAAAAACCGTCGTCGTCGTTGGCGTCCAGATACTGGCCCGGGACCGAGAACAGCTCCGCCAGTCTGGTGCAGCAGTCGATGAAATGCTCGGAGGACGCCGCGAATTCCATCTTGTCCTCGTCGTCCTTGTCGACCATGTGGGCCTCCATGCCGTAGAGGAGCTTCTGGAAGACGGAGGTATAGGAGGTGAAGCCGTAGACGGAGCTTCCGCCGGAGTTCCACTGGGCGCGGCCGTCGTAGGGCGGCGTGAAGGCGGAGTCGCCGTTGAGGTTCGCGCCGGCCTTCATGTACTCCGCCAGCCGGTCCAGGGTCCATTTACCCTCCCGGACCGTGTCGTAGGGCAGCTCCAGCTGGAGGTTGTTCATGAGGGACTGGTTGAAGTAGAGGCACCACATGCCGTCCACGGACATGAAGTGGGCGGCGCTGGAGGCGATGTAGTGGCGGCGGTTCAGGGACGTGGCGTCCAGGATGGTCTGATTCCACCAGCTCTCGTCAAGATGCATGCTCGCCAGCTCGTCCAGATTCAGGATGTATCCGCCGGTGACGCTGGCCGCCGTGTAGCGGTAGGGCAGGCAGAACACGTCGTACTTGGGGTCTCCCGCCAGCATCAGGGGCGACAGCTCGTCCCAGTATTCGCCGGAGGAGATGCGGAAGCCCTCCTCGGACAGGGAGCAGTTGAGCTTCTCCGAGATCCGGGAGTTCCGCTCGAAGACCGCGTCGTTGATGACCTCGCCGTTCATTTCGTCGGCGGTCACGGAGGTGAACATGTCCCAGTAGGCCCGGGGCGCGTTGAGAAAATGGAAGTTCTTTCCGCCGAAATCGTGTCCGGCGTAATAAGGGTAGTCCCGCGCTTCCTCTTCGGACGCCGTCTGGGATGCGTCGGGAGAGGAGGGAGCGGCGGTCTGGGTCTGGGACGTTTCGCCGGGGTCTGCGGGTCCGGAGGAGCATCCGGCCATGAGGGGGAGCAGCAGGGCGCAGACCAGGATCCACGGAACGCTGTGTTTCATAGTGCCTCCCTAAAAGAGCGTGGAAGATTTGACTCCATTATATCACATCGATCCGGGAAAATCAACAGGGGAGGGAAGAAAGGTCCGCCGGATCCCGGACAAAGAGACAGGGCGCGCCCCGGGATGGAACGCACCCTGTTTTCACGGGCGGGGATCAGTCTCCCGTTTCCCCGCTGTATTCCTTCATCATGCCGAGATACTGCCGGCCCTTGTTGCCGAAGGCCTTGCGCAGCTCGTTGTAGGCGACGCGCTGGTTCGGACTGCTCTCGAAGATGGATACGATCCGGACGGCCCGGTCGCTGGTGACGCCCTTCTCAAGCAGGAAGCGGACGGGACCGTCGGTGAGCCGGATCGCGCCGCCGGATGCGGGTTCCTCTGCCTGCTCCTCCTCCTCGGGACGGGCTTCCGACGGCTGTTCCGCGCCTTCTTCGGAGGACGGCGCAGCCTCGGCGGAGGGCTTGTCGGAGGCCGGTTTTGCCGTGGCGCTGTCGGAAGCGGTCAGGGCGGCGATCTCCTCCTTCGTCAGAGGGCGGTCGCTGTCGTCCGTCTCCCGGGCAGGCTCCTTTTCCCGTGGCGGGAAGGAGTAGGCGGAGGTGCGGACCATGGTCTTCACGATCTCGTAGTAGGTCTTTCCGTCCTCCTTGCCGAAGGCGCCGCGCATCCGGTTGTACACGTCCCGCAGATTCCGGCACCGGGACAGGATCCCTACCGCACGGACGGCGTCCCGGAAGGGGATCCCCGCGGCGGTCAGGCTCTCCTCCAGGGTGGTCCCGGCGGGCTCCTCAGCGGATTCCGGCGCGGATTCGGAGGAAGACGGCTCCGGAGAGGGAATGACTGCGGCTTCCGGGCCGGTTCCCTCAGCCGGACTGCCTTCCGCGGCAGGTCCGGCGAGAGCGGAGGCGTTCTCCGCTTCCACCGTCGGCGCGGATGCGTCGGAGGCAGGCTTGTCCCCGTTCTGCGCGGCTTCGGCGGGCTTCAGGGAGATCCAGCTGGAGCCCTTCTCCCCCGCTTCAAAGGCGAACCATGCGCCGTACTGCTTCTCCAGATAGTCCATGGGATTGCGCTTGGACCTCTGCTGGTCGTACTTGTAGTCGGGCAGGGAGGCGAGGCTCTTGAACAGCTCCCCGGACTTGACCCGTCCGTCCCGGGCGTTGATCTGCTCCGTGATGAACCGGCGGATGATCTCCATACGGGCCCGGTGGCTGGGGGCGATCTTCTGCTCGGCGGGCTCGCTCTTCTTCGGTTCCGCGGACTCGCTCCCCTTCTGCTCCGGGGCGGGATTCTTTTTCGGCTCGGCGGGCTCGGCCTTTTTCGGTTCCCGGACCGGCTGGGCGGGAGCGTCCGTCGGTTCCGCGGGGACGGGCTTTTTCTCCTGGGGGGCCTTTTTTACCTCCGGCTCGGATTTCTTCGCGGGCTGGGCGTTCTGCTTCTCCTGTGCGGGCTGGCTTTCGGCTTCGCCGCGTCTGTTCCGTTCGGCTCCCGGAGCCTGGGAGGGCTGGGTCCCGGTCAGCTCCACATACCGGGTGCAGGCCTTGGGCCACATGGGATTGGTGTTCTTCGGTTCGCCCATGCCGACCACGTCCACGCCCGCGGCCCGCAGATGCACGGCCAGGGGGGAGAAGTCCGAGTCGGAGGAGACGATGAGCACGGTGGTCTCCCGGTCCGTCCCGGACGCTCTGACAGAGGAGAGGATCTCCATGGCGCCGATCACCAGGGCGATGTCGGAGCTGTTCTTGAACCGGTTAGGCCTGAGTGTGAAGTTCGTATGGATGGTATGCTTGAGGATGGGATCGGACCAGGCGTTCAGGGCGATGCCGGAGCCGTAGATCTCACGGACCGTCACCGTGCCGAGGGAAGCGGCGAAGGAAAAGATCTTCTCCGCGAAGGAGGGGTCGATATTCTCACCGTCGATCAGGACGGCGACGAAGCGGTTGGACATGAAATTCCTGCTTTCTCTTTATGATAAATTTGTATTTGTGTTCGGATCGTTCCGATGGTGCCCGCCAATGTCAAATATTATACCATATTTTGAAGAAATTGTCCAGATGCTTTTTCACAAATTCCGGCGCCGGAGGGGAAAAGCGCATTTCGGGCCGGGACGCTTGACGGGGAGGTCCGGTTCGTGCTATAATGAAGGCGGTGAAAACGGAGAAATCGAGGATGGAGCATGGAACTGCGGCACGGAGCCCCGGCGGATCTGACGGGACGGAGCGAGAGGGAGATCCGGGCGTATGCCTTTCTGGACGGGCTGGGCGTGGACTATGACCGGGTGGACCATCCGGACGCGCCGGCGGACACCATGGAGGGCTGCGCCGCGGACGAGAAGATCCTGGACGCCCCCATCTGCAAGAACCTGTTTCTGTGCAACCGGCAGAAAACCGAATTCTTCCTGCTCCTCATGCCCGGGGACAAGCCCTTCAAGACCAAGGAGCTGTCCCGTCAGTTGGGAACGAGCCGTCTGTCCTTCGCTGACGGGGAGGCCATGGAGCGGCTGCTGGACCTGCATCCGGGAAGCGTGTCCGTGCTGGGGCTTATGAACGACCGGGAGCGACGGGTGAAGCTGGCGGTGGACCGGGACGTGCTGGCGGAGGAGCGGTTCGGATGCCACCCCTGCGAGAACACAAGCTCGATCCGGTTTTCCGTGAAGGACCTGACGGAGAAGGTCCTGCCCGCCCTGGGAGTCCTGCCCGCGGTGGTGACCCTGACCGGGGAGGAATGAGCGGAGGACGGCTTCTCCGTATTGACGAAGCGCAATTGTCTGTGGTATAATGTGGTAAAATCGGGACGGACGGATCACGGCTCCGTTCCCGGCGAAGGAGGAAGGCATATGATCACGCGCATCACCATCAAATCCGAACCCGCGGACCGAAGCGGAAAGGACCGGCTGACGATCACGCGGTCCTCCGTGCGGTACGAGAACGAGCCGGAGCGAGGCGGCACTCCCAGAAAATGGACGGTCAGCAGCTCCTCCCCGTCCTTTGAGAAGATGTTCGCGAATCTCTGCGAGGAGGTGCAGACCCTCATGGAGATGGAGGAGGGAAATAGCTCCACCGCCACCGCCTTCACCGTCATGTACGACGACGGCAATAAGGAGGAGCGGACCCTCCGCCAGCCGGACGAGGTCTATACGGTCTGCTTCACCATCGTGGATCAGATGGTGCGCTGTGCGGGCAAGGTATAAGCTCCGGCGGGAAGGGATCATTGTGCAGCAAGGGTTTTGAGAGGCATGTCCATTCCGCGGAGGTAAAGTATAGATTCAGTAATACTGAATCGCGGCCGTGTTATGCGCGTTTCGATCGCTGTTTTCGAGGTTCCCGAGAAAACCGTGAAATTTCATCATTTATGATGGAATTTCACGCATGTTTCGGCTGACTCTCCAAGGTCGCGCGGGGATCTGAGGATTCAGAATCAGGCTTGTTTACAGATATGAGCGGCCAGGATTATGCTCTCCGGCCAAGGGGGACCCCGGGAGGGGTACCGGTTTGCTTGCAAACCAGTTGGCCCTGAGATGGTATCCCTCCCGACGCCCGGCCTGCGCAAGGCCATTCAATTGGAAACGCGGAGCGTTTCTTTCCTTTCATAGTGTGAACACACTATAGTTCTGGATTGGCGGATGCATATGGAAAACGAAGCAGAAAAGAAAATCACGGCGGGGAAGGTAGTCCGGATCACGGCCACGGTGTTTGTCTTTGTGATCATCGGGCTGTTCATCATCCGGTGCTGGATGGCTGCGGACAAGTCCCGGTTTTCCGATCTGGTGCCCACCGACGCCCTCCGGTCCGCCTGGGCCGACGGGGAGAGCGAGATCCTGACGGTGAAGGTGGAGTCGGAGCTGGCAAAGGACGGATACTTCGCCGCCTACGGGTTCTATTACAATCCGGAGAGCGGGGAGGTGCAGTTCGCCGTCCGCTGGAACCGGAGCGTCTACCGCTACACGGACATGCCGGAGGGGCACGAATTCAGCTTTTCTCTCCTGAATGAGACCACGGGAGAGGTCTGGCCGGCCGAAGCCGCGGAGAGCGGGAGCATGAGCATCTATCAGTACCGCCGCATGAGGGCCGAGGGCGTGTCCGTCGGGGACGGCGAACAGCTGACCGTCGTCATGGAGCTGAGGGACGGCTTCGACAGCCGACAGGTGCTGAAATACGCCGAACAGCCCTTCGAGACGGTTCGGGTCCGGGCAAAGCTTCTGAAGGAGCTCGGGGCATGACGGTTTTTTCGCCGCCCTCTTGCAATCCGGAGCCGGATGTGGTATAATGACTGAAATAGCTTGAATCATTCTGCACAGGAGAACACACAGCCGCCATGGACACAGACGGTACCATACGAACAATGCTTCATCTGCCGGGGATTGCCGCCGAGATTGCCGCGGGTGCCGCTGGGGAGGGAGAAATCCTCGCCGCCGCCGCGGAGCCTCCGCCATCGCACGCTCCGGTGATGGGGCTTGTTCTGCTTTTTGTCCTGTTCGTCGTGCTGGGCGCGTATTTCGGGGGATCCGAGAGCGCGTTCTCGGCGATGAACAAAATCCGTATCAAATCCAAAGCCGACGACGGGGACCGCCGGGCGAAGAACGCCGTATACATCGCGTCCAACTTCGACCGCGCCCTGACCACTCTTCTGATCGGCAACAACATCACGCACATCGCCGCCGCGTCCGTCGCCGCCGTTATCGCGGCACGGCTGTTCGGCACGTCCGACCGGGTGACCCTCATCTGCACCGTCGTGACGACCATGGTGGTCTTTCTCTTCTCGGAGATGATCCCCAAGGCCTTCGCCAACGACCGGAGCGAGTCGGCCTCCCTTTTTGCCGCGCCGTCCCTGCGGTTCCTGATGAAGCTCCTCTGGCCCCTGTCCGCCTTTTTCGGGCTGATCTCCTCCGCCTTCACACGGCTGGCCGAGCGGATCCTGCCTCCCGCTGAGGAGCCGTCCATCACCGAGGAGGAGCTGTACGACATCATCGACACCATCGAGGAGGAGGGCGTGGTGGACGAGGAGCAGGGAGACCTGATCAAGTCCGCCATGGAATTCTCCGGGACCCACGCCGCCGACGTCATGACCATGAGGCAGGACATCGCCGCGGCGGATGCCTCCCTGCCCAACGGGGAGCTTCTGGCCATCCTGCGGGAATCCACCCACTCCCGCCTCCCCGTGTACGAGGGGGATCTGGACCACATTCTGGGGCTGATCCACATCCGGGTGTTCGTCCGGGAGTACCTGAAGAATCCCGATATCGACATCCGGGACCTTCTGACCCCCGCCTACCGGGTGCCGCCGGACGCCATGATCGACGATCTTCTCTCCGTCATGCGCCAGCACAAGCTCTATTTGGCCATCGTGGCGGACGGAGACGGGAAGACCCTGGGCCTGGTGACCATCGAGGACTTCCTCGAGGAGCTGGTGGGCGAGATCTGGGACGAGGACGACGTGGTGGACCGGGACTTCATCAAGCTGGGCGGCAACCGCTTCCGGGTCACGCCGCGGCTGACCGTGGGGGAGATCTACGCCCGCATGGGGCTGGAATGTCCCTCCCGCGCCACCGCAGACCGGCCCCTTCTGTCCGTGATCCTGGAGCGCTTCGGACGCATCCCCGAGGAGGAGGAGAGCTTCCTCTTCGACCGGCTGGACATCACCGTAGAGCAGGTGGAGAACGGGCGGATCGTGTCCGTGGAGATCCACCTTCTGTCCGACGAGGAGCTGGAAGAGCTCGAGGCGAAGAAGCGCGAGGAAGAGGAAGCCGCGCGGGAGAAGCAGGAGGGCGAGGAAGGCTCCCTGATCAGCCGTCTGATCCGTTCCCGCTCCGACGACGAGGAGGAGAAGAGCGGGAGCGATCCCGCGGGGAAGGGAGGCGGTGAGGCGTGAGATATGTGCTTGTGATCGTATTGATGGTGATCCTGTCGGCGTATTTCTCCAACGCCTCCAACAAGATCCGCCTGAAAAAGGCCGCGGAGAACGGGAGCAGGTCCGCCGCCCTGGCCTACCGCATCAGCGAGGACTTCACCACCGCACTGTCCGCCATCCTCATCGGCAACAATCTGGCCAACATCGCCGCTTCCACCGCCGCCACGGTCATCGCCATGAACCTGCTCATGTCCCTGCACACCATGAACAGCGACGGCATGGCCTCCTTCGTGGCCACGGTGGTCATGACGGTCATCATCCTGATTTTCGGGGAGATCGTCCCGAAGATCATCGCCAAAAACAACGCCGACACCGCCGTCCGGTTCTTCGCCTGGCCCACCCGGATCCTGACCTGGATCCTGTATCCGCTGGTGTGGCTGGTCATGCGGCTGATCCGGCTCCTGTCCTCCCTCTGGGGCAAGGACGACGAGGACGCCCCCACCGTCACGGAGGAGGAGCTGTCCTCCATCATCGAGACCGCCGAGGAGGAGGGCGTGGTGGACGAGGAGAAGAGCGAGCTGCTTCAGTCCGCCATCGACTTCCGGGACACCACCGTGGAGGAGATCATGACCCCCCGCATCGACATGACGGCCTTCGACATCGCCGACACCCCGGAGGAGATCGAGGCGCTGGTGGACGAATCCCGCTATTCCCGGATCCCGGTGTATGAGGACTCCATCGACAACATCATCGGCATCCTCTACCTGAACCACTACTACAAGCGCATGACGGAGGAGGAGAACAAGGGGCCCTTCTCCATCCGGGACCTGCTCATGAAGCCCAGCTTCATCCACAAAACCATGAAGCTCCCGGCGGCCCTGTCCCTCCTGCGGGAGCGGAAGACCCACATCGCCATCGTGGTGGACGAATACGGCGGGACCCTGGGACTGGTCACCATGGAGGACATTCTGGAGGAGCTGGTGGGGGACATCTGGGACGAGAGCGACGAGATCGTGGAGGAATGCGTCCGCACCGGCGAGAACACCTACGAGGTGAACGGGGACATGAACATCGACGATTTCTTCGCGGAGATCGAGTTCGAGCCCCGGGAGTTCGAGTGCGAATACTCCACCGTGGGCGGATGGGCCATCGAGATGCTGGACGCGGATCCCCACGTGGGAGACAGCTTCACCTGCCGGGACATCCCCGCCGAGGACGGAGAGGAGGACGATCCCGAGGAGCCCGCCACCACCCTCACCGTCGTGGTGTCCGCCATGGACGACATGCGGGTGACCAAGCTGACCGTCCTTGTGACCAGACCGGCGGCGGAGGAAGAGGAGGACGGGGAATAATCCCGTCCTCGTATGACTCCCCCGGATCGATCGGTCCGGACAATAACAAAGCGCTCCCTCCGGGCGAGGCGGTTCATGACCGTCTGTTTCCGGGAGGGAGCGTTTTTGTGCTGTTTGCGGAACGGGGAGGGCGGGATTCACTCGATCTCCAGCGTCTGTCGCTCCTTGGTGAAGCCGCGGCCGCGGACCTCCTTGATCTTCGTCACCGTGATGAAGGCCTCCGGGTCGATCTCCTGGATCAGCTCGGTGGCGGCGAAGAGCTTTCGGTTGGGAATGACGCAGAGCACGCCCTTCTGCTGCTGCTCCAGGCATCCGGTCTCGATCATGGTCATGGTGACGCCCGCCTCCAGATCCTTCAGCAGACGATGGCGGATCTCCTCGTACCGGGACGAAATGGCGAAGATCTGGATCTGGTCCGTGCCGAACAGCATCACCTGGTCCAGCACGATGGTCTCCAGCACCAGCACCACGATGCCGTACAGCAGCTTTTCCGGCTTGTGGAAGAATGCCTGGCCCCCCACCACCGCGAAGTCCGTCAGGTACACGAACACCGCCACGGGCAGGTGGAACCATTTGTGGAGCATCAGGTTTAGAATGTCCACGCCGCCGGTGGAGGAGCCGACCCGCATGACCATGCCCAGCGCCAGTCCCATGAGGACACCGGCAAAGATGGCAGCCAGCAGCTCGTTGTCCGTCAGGCTTCCGATCCCGGGGATCCGCTGCATGAAGCCCAGCATCACCGGATACAGCACCGATGACGCCACGGTGGTGAGAAAGAATTTCTTCCCCAGCACCAGCAGTCCGGCCAGAAGCAGGATCAGGTTCAAAATCAGCACAATGCCGGCCGTCTCGATGGGCAGCACCCCGTCCAGCACAAGGCCGATGCCCGTGGTGCCGCCCATGATGATGTCGTGAGGGATCACGAAGGCGGCCACCAGAAACGCCAGCAGGGCGTTCCCCACTACAATGAAAAATCCGGACCGCAGGGACCGGCGAAGCTTGTTCCACTTGGTATTCACACTGTCACCTCTCCGATTGGTTGTGCGGCAGACCTGCGGATGATGGCGCGGTGTGCCGGCAGACATTCATTATAGCACGTCAGGAGATAAATGTCAATCGCCGCGTATAAACATTTATGCATAAACAATATTAGCGAGCCGGAAGGGAGGACATGTCTTCCGAATCGTGAATTTTCTTTATAAAAATTGTAAATTCGGCGCAAACCGTCCTTTCGTTCACGAGCGGTTCAAACGGGGGAGCTATAATACAAAATCGACGTAAAGTCAGCTTCCCGAATGGGAATCAATTTACCGATAACGAAGAAGAGACTGCGCGATTTATGAAGCATACTGCCATCAGATCCCTTGCGGCTGGGCTTTTGTCCCTGCTGCTGCTCGGCTCCTGCTCAGGCGGAGCCGAGACCGAGCTCTCCTCCCCCGGGACCTCCCGGACCGCCGCCTCCGCAGACGCCGCGGATGACTCTCCCGCGGATGGGACGCCTGCCGCCGAAGCAGAGGATGAAGCGGAAGAAACCGAAGAAGCACAGGAAGACCCGGCCCCTCTGACGGAAGAAGAGGCTCTGGCCGCCGCCATGGAATACATCGGACGGCCCGTAGACGAGCTGATCGCCGTCATCGGAGAACCCGAGGACCGGGACTACGCCCCCTCCTGCATGGGGGACGGCGAGGACGGAAACCTGTACTACGGCGGGTTCATCGTGTATACTTACCGGGAAAACGGAGAGGAGACCGTGCAAGATGTCGAATAAGAATTCCCTGAAGAGACTGTTCGGCGTGGGCGCCTTCGCGTGCTGCTCCGCCATTCTGCTCAGCGTCACGGCTCAGTCCGCCCGCAGCCAGCAGATCCCCACCGTCAACGACCTGGGCGGCATGATCGGCGGGACCATCCGGTTCTACCAGTCCCTGAACGACGAGGCGGAGGCTGACGCGGTCCCCGAGGCTCCCGTTCAGGCAGAGGCGGCCGAAGCTGTCGTGGTGAACGAAGCCGCCGAGGTGCACGCTCTTCCCGATTTTTCGGGTCCCGCGCCCGTTTCCTCCTCCGTCTCCGTGATCGACGAGGCCGAAGAGGAGGCAAAGCAGGTTCCCGAGGTGAAGGCCGTTCTCTCCGCTGCCGCCGAACCGGATCAGGCCTCCGCGGCCGCTCAGACCCCCGCGGACGACGACTGGATGAAGGAAGACGACGGGAAGACCGCCTCCGCCGGATTGACTGCCGTTCAACCGGAAAAGACCGACTCCTCCGAAGCGGACAAGCCCTCCGGCTCCGGAAAGGACGGGGAGGATTCCGCCGCCGCGAAGGACGATAAGGAAGAGGAAAAGGCGGACAACGACTGGATGGAAACGGCGGACGACAGCGCGGAGGAGCTGACGGCCGTGGCCTCCGGAAAGCTGTCCCTCGGCATCGACAACGCCCGCCACGCCGAGTATCTGCACGGCTACGAGGACGGCACCGCGCGCCCCGGCGGAAAGATCACCCGGGCCGAGGCCTGCCAGATCCTCTATAATCTGCTTCAGACGAAGCCCTCGAACCGCGCCTCCCTGTCCGACGTGAAAAACGATGACTGGTTCGCGGAGCCCGTTCGTCTGCTGGCCGCCTACAGCATTGTGGACACCCCCGGCGACAAGGCACGCCCGGGCGATTACATGACCCGCGCCGAGCTGGTTTCCGCCCTGTCCCGGCTGGTGAGCGCGGAGAGCAAGGGGGAGGTCAGCTTCTCCGACGTGCCTGCCTCCCATCCCTATTACGACGCCATCGCCAAGGCGGTGGGTCTGGGATGGGTCAACGGCTACGAGGACGGCACCTTCAAGCCCGACGGATCCATCACCCGGGCCGAGGCCGCCAAGGTGGTGAACCGCGCTCTCAGCCGCACCCCCGACAAGGACTGGATCGACGCCAACGTGAAGGATTCCCTCTATTCCGATCTGGCGAAGGATCACTGGGCTTATTACGAGCTGATGGAGGCCTCCGTGGCTCACGACGTTTCCATAAAGGACGGAACGGAGCGCTGGAACCCCGAATCGAAGAACGATCCCTCACCCGAGGAACAGCCCGCCGGGACGAAGCCCGAGGAGGAGCCCGCCGGGACGAAGCTTGAGGAAGAGTCCGCCGGGACGAAGCCCGAGGAAACACCCGCCGAGACGAAGCCGGAGGAGGAGCCCCATGAGGCGTTTCAGCCCGAGGCCAGCGGATGGGCCGACGAGGAGCTGGAGCGGATGCTGTCCGAGCCCCTGCCCGAGGAGGTGGACGCCTCCCGTCTGGAGTTCGACGGACTCGAGCTCTACGCTCTGGACGAAAAGGGCAAGAGGGTGAAGAACGTCACCCTGGGCCGCTACCTCACCTTCGGCAAGGACGGACGCTACACCTCCGGAAATGAGGAGCTGGACAAGCTGGTGAAGGATCTTCTGAAGGAGATCACAACGGAGGACATGACCCGTGAGGAAAAGCTCCGGGCGGCCTACGAATACTGCCGGGACCATCTCCAGTACCGGCGCAACAACTTCTACGAGCCCGGGCAGACCGGCTGGGAGGTCGAGGAAGCCCTGACCATGCTTCAAAAGAAGAAGGGAAACTGCTACAACTTCGCCGCCTCTTTCGCCATGCTGGCCCGTCAGCTGGGCTATGACGCGGAGGCCGTCAGCGGTCTGGTGGGCTCCGAGCTTCAGGCCCACGGCTGGGCTGAGATCGTTATGGACGGCGAACGGCTCTTCTACGACACCATCCTCGAGAGCTCCTACCTGGAACGCGGCTTCGACTACGACTTCTTCGGACAGCACTACGAGAAGGCGCCCTGGCCCTATCACAAGCGCTGAACCATTTCCATGCCATGAAAAAACTGCGGTTTGAACGGATTCTGTCCGTCCTTCTCTGCTCCTGCCTGCTGACCGGCGCGCTTCCCGGGGGGATCCGTGCCGAACAGGAGGTCGTTTTCACGGAACCGCTCCCCTTTGCCGACGTCTCCGAGGACGCCTGGTATTACGGGGACGTTCTCGCCGCCTACAGCATGGGACTGGTGAACGGCAAAAGCGCCGCCGTATTCGCGCCCGACGACGGGATCCTGCTGTCGGAGGCCGTCAAGCTGGCAGCCTGCATGCGCGAGCGGTACGAAACCGGGGCTGTCACCCTGCACAACGGAGAGGACGGTCCGTGGTACGAGCCCTACGCCGTCTACGCATGGGAACACGGTATCCTGACGGAGGACATGGACTTTGACACACCCGCCCTGCGCGGCGAGGTCATGGAGCTGTTCGCACGCGCCATCCCACTGGAGCCCGTCAACGAGATCCCGGACGGCGCCATCCCGGACGTTCCCATGGAGCATCCCCACGCGGAGGCGGTCTACGCTCTGTACCGCGCCGGGGTCGTCCAGGGCATGAACGAGACCGACCGGCGGTGCGAACCGGACGTCGGGGTCACCCGGGCCGAGATCGCCGCCACCCTGAACCGCATGACGGATCCCTCCGCCCGCATCGCGTTCTCCATGACGGGATCTGGCGCCGGAGAAGACGCCCCGGAGCCTGAGCGGGATCCGGACGAGGCGGGATCCTCCCCTCTGAGCGAAGACTCCCCGGGACGCACCTGGTCCGGCCTGGCCCTGTCCTGGTCCTCCGCATACGACGGGCGGTTCGGGAGCGGCGCGTCTGACGGGATCCTGCTGACGGACGCCGAGATCGACGCCTACAACGCCATGATGACCGCCGCCTGTCCCACCATGACGGACCTGATCTCCTATCCGGACGAGATCCCGGGCTGGGAAGCCGCCGCGCTCATCGGACGGTACGTGCTTCCGACGGGATATGATTACGACAAAAGCGGCGCGTACATCGACGAATACCGTCGGGCCATGATCCTGTCCAACCGGAATCTGGACGCTTTGGGCGAATCGGCGGAGGCGGTCCGGGCCGTGGTGACTGCCCGGTGCGATCTGAGGGGCTTTCCCACGGAGGACGGCTTCTGTCCCCTGGGCAATCCTGGCTTCGATCAGATCCAGGAGACGGAGCTGATCGTGGGGACTCCCGTGATCGTGCTTCACACCAGCGCGGACGGACTCTGGTACT
>CACYWX010000055.1:0-2552 GCA_902778205.1 uncultured Ruminococcus sp.
CGGAGCTCCTCCTTCTGAGGCGCAGAAACGGTCTCCCGCTTCACCTCCAGCGGATTGCGGTACTGCTCCGACAGCCGGTCCAGAAGCTCCGCGTCCTCGGGATTGAGGAAGAGATCGGAAATATCGTCCCCTCCCGCGATCTCGGACACCAGCGCCGCGGTTCCGGTCTCCCCGTCGGCGGTCTTTTTCGGCTTGCGGACCTCTCCGGTCCTTACGGGAGCGGGTTTGTCGGCGCGACGCGCGCTCTGGGAGGCCGACTGAGCCGCCGCCGCACTCACCGCCGCCGCGATTCCCGCGTCATCCTCCGCCATGGGATCGGCCGTCCCGGACACCCCGGGGCCCTCCGGAATCAGGACGGGCTCCTCGTCCGCGAACCCATTCACAGACTCCGGAGATTCTGTCTCAATCGGCTCGTCCGTCAGATACCGGTCCGCGTCGAAGGCGTCGTCCGCAAATCCGGCGGCAGGCTGTTTCCCTCCGGCGCGCTTTTTTCTTCCGTCGGAGGGAGCATCCGGCAGAGGCTCCGCCGCGTGATCGTCCGGGATCGGCTCCCCGCCGCTGACCACGGTCTGGACCTTGGCCCGGGGTCCGGACAGAGGCACTTCCTCCTCCGGAGACGATTCCTGTCTTTTCCGCAGGAGCTCGTCGAAGATCTTCTCGTCCACCGCCGCGCTGTCCGCGTCCGGGGAGGCCAGCTCCGCCTGAACGGGGTCGGACAGCTCGTCGGGAGCCCGGAAGGCGTCGGCGGCCCATCCCGTGTCGGGATCCTTCCGCACCGGCGTCTCCTCCGCGCGGGCCTTTTTGGCCTTCGACGGTGCCGCGGGAGCGGGATCGGAGGCCGAAACGGAATCCGCCGGACCGGTGACCGGGATGTCCAGCTCCGTCAGCCGCCGCTTCCGCACATGAAAAACCTCCTTCTGCCGCGCGGGATCCGGATTCAGGGCGGGAGCCTCCATGGGGATCTGCTCCGGACCGGTCTTTCCTCCGCGCCGGGATGCCGTGGGAGCCGCTTCGCGGGCTTCCTTCTCACGGGCGCGCTTTTCCCTGAGATAGCGGAGGTATTCCTCCTCCTTCATCTGACTGCGGGTGGGCCCGCTGGTTCTGCGGATCTCGGCCTCAGCCTCCCGCTTTTCCCGGATGCGGTCGACGAGACGGTCCGCGTGATAGACGGCGGCCACCCAGACGCCCCGGGGAGAGATCCCCGCGATGTAGAGGCACAGCAGAAGCAGAGCCGCGAACAGCACGATGACGCTGAACACGCGGCCGAAGCCCCGGAGCAGCAGCTGTCCCAGGACGCCGCCCACGACGCCGCCGCCCATGAGGGACTGTCCCGCTTCGTAATGGATCTTCGCCTCGACGGTGGACGCGCCTCCGCCGAGAATATGCACCGTCATGGCCAGAAGGATCAGCACGGCTCCCGCCGAAACGGACCGTCCCGCGCTTCTTCCCTCCTCCCGGTCCCGGTTCAGAAACAAGGCGCGGACCAGCAGAAGAACGGGCAGGGCATAGGACGCTCCGCCGAACAGTCCGGTGATGACGCCCCGGATGCCGTGTCCGATAACGCCCTGGTCCACCATGACGCAGACGCCGGTCAGGACCGCGCAGGCCGCCAGGATCAGGGGCGCGATCTGGGGGAAAAAGGCGTTCTCGGGCTTCCGGGCCGCGGCCTTCTTCCCGCCGGATCTTCCCGCGGACGATTTCTTTCCGCCCGAACGGGATCCGCTCCCGGCGCTCTTTCCCTTTTTCTTCTTCGTTTCTGGCATTTCGCTTCCTTTCCGGCAGGATCCGTCTGATGATTCTTCCAAATAATAAACGATATATGGGCAGGGGACGCGGATCGGAATGACCGTGCGCCGTCCCCGTAGTGGTGGGGATACAAAGCCAATATATAGTATACCATAATAGAAGAAGAATCACAAGCATAAAACGAAAAAAACCGCCGTGAAATTCAGCGGTTTTTCCTTGAATACGGGCTCATGCGCCGGTCCGGATCCACCGCACGGTTCCGTTTTCCGCGGCGGCGCGCACACGGTCTCCGGCCCGGATCTCCCCGGCCAGCATGGCTTCGGCGAAGCTGTCCTCCACCAGTCTTGTGACGGTGCGGCGCAGGGGACGGGCTCCGTACACCGGATCGAAGCCCTCCTTCGTCAGAAGAGCGGCCGTATCCTCGCCGATCTCCGCCGTAACGCCCAGAGCCGCGATCCGCGCCTTCACCTCCTCCAGCATCAGCCCCGCGATGGCCCGGATGTCCTCCTCCGTCAGCCGGGAGAAGATCACGCACTCGTCGATGCGGTTGAGGAATTCGGGGCGGAAGGTCCTTCTGAGGGCATCGTTCACCGCCGCCCGGACCCGTTCCTCCTCTCCCCGGTCTTCCCGCTCCAGAAAGCCCAGCCGCCTGGACTCCGCCGCGCCGGACGCGCCTAAATTCGAGGTCATGATGATCACGGTGTTGCGGAAATCCACCTCCCGTCCGCCGGAATCCGTGAGCCTCCCGTCCTCCAGGATCTGGAGCAGAAGGTTGAACACGTCGGGATGGGCCTTCTCGATCTCGT
>CACYWX010000055.1:2604-14388 GCA_902778205.1 uncultured Ruminococcus sp.
ATAGGGCTGGCGGCGTACCTTCTCGGTGAGTTGGCCCCCCTCCCCGTAGCCCACGTAACCGGGCGGGGATCCGATCATCCGGGAGACGTTGTGCTTTTCCATATACTCCGACATATCGAGGCGGATCATGGCGGAGGCGTCCCCGAACATGACCTCGGACAGGGCCCGGCACAGCTCGGTTTTGCCGACTCCGGTGGGACCCAGGAACAGGAAGGAACCGATGGGACGGCGCGGATCCTTCAGGCCGGTCCTGCCCCGCCGGATCGCCCGGGCCACGGCCTCCACCGCCGCGTCCTGTCCCACGATCCTCTCCTTCAAGAGTTCGTCCAGCCGTCTGAGCCGCTCGCCCTCTCCGTCCTCCAGCTTCTTCACGGGGATCCGGGTCCATTCGGTGACGATTTCCGCCACGTCCTCCGCCGTCACCTCGGGGGAACGGTCCTCCCGCACGTCCCGCTCTTCGTCCCGTCTGGCCTCCAGCTCGCCGGACACGCGCTTTTCCTCGTCCCGGAGGGAGGCCGCCCCCTCGTAGTCCTCCCCGAGGATGGCCTCCTCCTTCTCCGCCGTCACGGACCGGAGCTTTTCCTCCAGCTCCCGGACCGCGGGAGAAGGAGCGAGACCGGAGAGGCGCTTCTTGCTGGCCGCCTCGTCGATGAGGTCGATGGCCTTGTCGGGCAGACACCGGTCCCCGATATAGCGCACGGACAGGGAAACCGCCGCCCGCACCGCTTCGTCCGAGATCCGGAGCTTGTGGTGCGCCTCGTATTTGTCCCGCAGGCCGAAGAGGATCCGCTCCGCCTCCTCCGGCGTGGGCTCTCCCACCGTCACCGACTGGAACCGCCTCTCGAGAGCCGCGTCCCGCTCGATGTGCTTCCGGTATTCGTCGGGCGTGGTGGCTCCGATCACCTGCAGCTCCCCTCTGGCCAGAGCGGGCGTTAAGCTATTGGCCGCGTCCACCGCTCCCTCGGCTCCTCCGGCTCCCACGATGGTGTGGATCTCGTCAATGAACAGGATCACGGAGGGATCGCTCTTGGCCTCGGCGATGGCGTTCTTCATGCGCTCCTCGAATTCGCCGCGGTATTTGGCTCCGGCCACCATGGCGGAGAGGTCCAGAGTCAGAACGGTCTTGCCCGTCAGAGTCTCCGGCACGGTCCCCTCCGCGATGCGCTGGGCCAGGCCCTCCACCACGGCGGTCTTGCCCACGCCGGGCTCTCCGATGAGGCAGGGATTGTTCTTGGTGCGCCGGGAGAGGATGCGGATGAGACGGGCCGTCTCCGCCTCCCGTCCGATGATGGGATCCAGCTTTCCCTCCCGGGCGGCCTTCGTTAGATCGGTGCCGTACTGGGCCAGGGTCTCGCCCCGGCCGCTCTTCCGCCTGCCTTCTCCGCCGGAGCCTGCGGGGGAGGGCTCGCCGGAGGAGGATCCTCTCTGGGCGCCCGCCCGCTCCGCCGCGCCGAGGATGGCGAGGATCCCCCGCTTTACGTCCTCCGCCGACGCGCCTTCCTCCCGGATCAGCCGGGCGGCGTAGCTCTCCCCCTCCTCCACGGCGGCCAGCAGGAGGTGCTCCGTGCCGATATAGCCGTGGCCCATCCCCACCGCGATGGAGGCGGAGACCTCGATGATCCGCTTGACCCGGGGCGTCACGTCCTTGGGGGTCAGCCGGACCGGTTCTCCGAAGCCCACGCTGTCCCCGATGAGGCGTCTGGTTTTGTCGTAGGTAACGCTGTTTTCCTCCAGCACTCTGGCGGCGACGCTGTCCCGCTCCGACAGAAGTCCCAGGAGGAGATGCTCGGTCCCCACGGACCCGTGGCCCATCTCCGAGGCCTCGGTCAGGGCCCGGTTCAGCGCGTTCTGCGCCTTCTGCGTAAATCCGATGGTCATGTGTATTCTCCTTCCGGGAATAATGATGTAGGAAACGCTTCGCGTTTCCGGATTAGTGTCCCTGCGCGGGACGGGCGCCGGGGAGGGAAACTCAGGCCGCCGGGTTTGCTCGCAAACCCACTCCCCGGAGGGTCCCCGGCCATATGGCATAAACCGACCGCTCGGCCCTTCACACAAGCCCGATTGTTCTCCCAGTCCTCGCGCGAACTATGTTTGTGCAGCTGAAACATGCGTGAAATCCCATCATGGATGATGGGATTTCACGGTTTCCTGCGCCGACGCAGTCGCGCTGGAGCCTCGAAAACAGCGATCGGAACGCGCATTAAGGAGCGCGGTGAAGGAGGTTCAAACATGTCATGATCCCCCGCGGTTTTGGTGATGGATGATCCCGTCCTCCCGATACAAAAACCGCGGGGAAGAGTCCTGTCCGAGACAGAGGGACTCCTCCCCGCTTCCGTCCTGCGGAACAGCCGTTTGTATTCCGATCACTCAATCCTTATTATACTGCGTCGTCAGCCGTTCCGTTCCGATGAGGTCCTGGCTTATCTGCTTCCGTGCAGGCCCGCCGCGCTGAGAATGTCCCTTGCGCGGACCGCTCTGGCCTTGTCCAGCTCCGGAGTGACGCCGGTCCCCTCCACCGCCGCCAGCGTATGGGGCAGGCAGGTGAACATGGCCTCGTCCACCAGCGGCACGGGGATGTCCGCCAGATTCATCGCCGCCGCCATGCGCATCCGGGCGTACATGGAGCAGAGTTCTCCGGCCCCGATCCGTCCGGCGTACATCAGCGTGCCGTAGCTGCGGCAGACCTCCTCGCCGATCTCAGCCCGCTCGTCCTCGGACAGGCCCTCCCGGTACTCCCGCTCTCTGGCGGTGAGACGCTCGGCGGCCTCGGTCACGGTCTTGGCCAGCTCTTCCTCCGTCATGCCCATAGTCTCGCGGTTGGAGATCACATACAGTCCGGTGTTCACGCGGCCGCCGTCCAAGGAGCGGATGGAGATCCCCTCCTTGGCCATGCGGAACGCCGCCCGGGTCAGCCATCCGGATTCGCCGCACAGGGGCAGGTGAAGCGTCGCGCTGACCTTCAGGCCGGTGCCCAGCAGGTCCGGATCCCTTGTGACGTAGCCGATCTGATCCGCGTAGGCCACGGAGAAGGCCTCGTCCAGAAGCTCCTCCGCCGCGAAGGCCTTTTCCAGGGCCGCCGGGAGATCGTTCCCGGGCACCACGGCCTCGATGCGCACGTGATCCGCGCCGCCCACCGTCACCGCCACGGAGAAGTCCTCGTTCTGAAAGACCGCCGCGGGGCTGTTCTTCTCCGCCGTTTCCCGGGAGACGATCCGCTGTTCGGTCAGGGCCAGCTTCTGCTCCGCTCCGGCCTGTGTCAGATCCGTCATGCTCCAGCCGTCCTCG
This sequence comes from uncultured Ruminococcus sp., assembly GCA_902778205.1. Classification (GTDB taxonomy): domain Bacteria; phylum Bacillota; class Clostridia; order Oscillospirales; family CAG-272; genus UMGS1696. The sequence continues at coordinate 5,890 of CACYWX010000055.1, forward strand.
GCCCGGTACACGGTCTTCATCTTTTCGATCAGATCCTTCGCCTGATCCGCCGTCATTTTATCGGTAAAGGGATAATCCTCGAGATTTCTGGAAAGCGCCGCCCGGGCGTTCAGCACGACGTCCCCGTCGCGTCCTTCTGTCTTGTACCACATAGTCACGTCTCCTTTCGCTTCTCCGTCGTCTTCCCGCTCATTCGGCCTGAGCGCCGTCGGTGCCGTTATCCGTTCCAGCGTTCTCAGCCGCGGTCTGCTCTGCGCTTCCGGCCGCCGGGGTCTCCTCCGCCTGAACCGTCTCGGCATGGGCCGCCTGCTTTTCCGCCGCTTCCTCGGCTCTCAGCTTCTTCAGCTCGTCCCGGATGGCGGCCGCTCTCTCAAAGTCCTCGTTCTTCACGGCCTCCCGCTGTTCCTCGAGCAGTGCCTCCATGCGGCGCTTCCGTTCGATGCGGCTGCGGTATCTGGCCGGGGCCCGTCCGGTGTGGAGCGCCTTCCCGTGGACCCTGCTCACCGTGGGAGCCAGCTCCTCGGCAAAGGTCTCAAAGCACTTCGGGCATCCCGCGCCTCTGGTGGCGAAATCTCTGAGGGTGGTTCCGCAGCCGGGGCAGGACTTCTCTTCCTTCTTCTCCCGCTGGTTCCCGGAGCCCAGAGCCCGGTCCCCACCGAAGAAGCCGTTCAAGAGGCCGTTCAGGGCCTTCATGGGATTCTGCAAGAACGGTTCGTCAAAGAAGGGGTCGAAATCCTCGAAGAACCGGTCCATCCGGAGCTTCGGCAGCTCGTCCGCCTGCTCCATCTTCTCCGCGCAGTCCCCGCAGAGCCTCAGGGTCTTCGTCCGTCCGTTCACGTTTTCGTGGTAGTAATAAGTCGCTTCGTTCTTTCCGCATTTTTCGCAGAGCATGTCCGATTCCTCCGTATTCCGTAAAAGATTCATCGTATGAGTACCAGTATATGCCGCGCGGGCCGCCGTTATGCCGTCACATCATGTAGATCATCAGCATCCGGCGGAAGATTTCCGCGCGCAGTCCGTCCCGCTTTTCCGGCGGACAGGCATCCAGGGCCGCCTCCGTGAGGGCCTGCATGGCCAGCTTGCCTTCCCGCTCGGTCATGATCCCGTGGTCGACCAGGTTTCTCAGATACGCCGCCGCGTCCGCCTCCCCCAGGCTTTTTCCCACCGCCTGGAAGAAGTGCATCAGATACTCGCTCCGGCTCATCTGCACCCGCACGATCCGGATGTATCCGCCGCCGCCCCGCCGGGAGTCGGTGACGTATCCCCGCTCCGGGGTGAACCGGGAGGTGATGACGTAGCTGATCTGGGAGGGCACGCACCCCAGCTTCTGGGCCAGATCGTTCCGGCGCACCTCCGCTCGTCCGCCGCCTTCCTCCAGCATCTTTTCGATCATGGCGGCTATGTGATCCGACAGAACCATACCGGCCTCCTTTCCGAAGGAAAACCGTCTTTTTGACTTTGACTTTCTTTGTCCTTTGCTGTGACCACAGTATACCTCAAAGGTCAGGAAAAGTCAAAGTCAAGGAAAGTCAAATATAGCTCATGAAGCCGGATTATCCCAATTTAGCATGTTGTTTTCTCTCCGTTTCTCACCGGTTCGCGTTTTTTCTCGCTATCTCACAAAAAAAGGCGGGACCGTCCGATTCCGATCCCGCCGTATGGGTCAGCAGTCCTCCGTCATCCCGTTGTACGCCATGGCCAAAGCCCGCCATGTGCTCCGGTCCGCGCGTCCCGTGGGAGAAAGGCCCGCCGTCCGCTGAAACGCCGCCACCGCCCGCTCCGTCTCAGGCCCGTATTGTCCGTCGGACGGCACGCCGGACAGAGGATACGCCCCCTCCAGCCCCCGCAGGACCAGCTGTAAGAGCGTCACCCCGTCCCCGCGGTCTCCCGGCGACAGATTCAGCTCCCGCACCTCCATCAGGACCGGCGCGCACCGCTCCTCCTCCCCGGCACAGCACGCCGCCAGCGCGTCCCAGGTCTCCCGGCCGCAGATCCCGGTCACCGGCAGGCACCGCTTCTGCTGAAAGGCCCGCACAGCCCGTTCCGTGCTCTCGTTCCAGGCTCCCGTCACCGGGATGTCCAATTCCGGGTCTCCCCAGGCCGCCGCCATCCGGCAGAGCATCCTCTGCAATACCTCGATCCGTCCCCTCCGGTCCGTCAGATCCGCCATGTCGATCCCCCTTTCATACGCTCTCCGGTCCCAGCACGCCGCCGAACTGTCCCTCGGAACCGTACCGTCCCTCCTCCAGAGCCCGGTAGGCGTTCGCCAGGGATTCCCAGGTGTAGGAGGCCACAGCCCCGGTGGGATCCAGTCCGGCGATCCTCTGCCAGGCCCGCACCGCATCCGCCGTCCGCTGACCGTAGATCCCGTCCTCAGCCAGCCGCGGCAGGGATCCGTTCCCCTCCCCGATCCGGTTCAGCCAGGACTGCACCAGCCGCACGTCCTCCCCCCGGCTTCCCGTCCGCAGGGGCGTTCCGGGATAGGGCTTCGTCTGCACGGGAAAATAGTCGTCGGGCAGGGAGTCCCGGTAGATCGTGTACCGCCGGTAGAGCAGCTCCCACGTGGCCCTGTCAACCTCGCCCGTGACCGCCAGACCCGCGTCCCGCTGAAAATCCTCCACCGCTCCCCGGGTGACGGGCCCGAAGATCCCGTCCGTATCCACGGGGCGCACCGTCTCGTCGAACTGGGAGATGAAGGAGAGGAAATACTGCAGCTCCCGCACCTCGTTGCCCCGCAGTCCCTCATAGAGCCGGTCCCCAAAGAGCAGCGTCACGTCCTCCGGCGGGATCCCCTCCCCGTTCAGGTCCGACAGCCGCTTCACCGCCGCGTAGATCCTGGCCACGGCGTACCAGGTCCCCCGGTCCACCTCCCCGTCCGGCTCCAAGCCGAACTGCCGCTGAAACGCCTCCACGGCCTCCGCGGTCTCGGACGAATAGACGCCGTTCACCTGTGCGATCTTCGGAATGCCGGGGTAGTTCTTGGAGATCCGGTTCAGCCGCACCTGAATGAGGTACACGGCGTCCCCGAAGCTCTCGGGCCGGAGCGTCTCCCCGGGCCAGCTCTCCCTCACTCCCTCCACCGGCACGTCGGTCACCAGCTCCACGTCGCCGCCATAATAATATTGAAGGATCTCCAGCGGCGTCAGACCGGCCCGGGCCAGCTCCACGGAGCCCCACTGGGACAGCCCGCCGCACTGGACCTCGATGCCGTCGCAGTACAGGGTGAAAAGGGGCTGGACCTCTCCCCGCCGCCGGACGTAGGAGTTGAACACCCCGTCCACCAGCCGGGAGACGTTCTCGAAGATGTCCCGCCCGTAGACGAAGGACTGGTCGATGGAGGTGGCGTTTGTCAGGTCGAAGTCTATCTTGTGAATGGATTTGATACAACAGCGGTGCTTTGAGCGCGAAGCCTTTATCGAATTTAACACTATATAAAATACCTCTTGCATTTCTCCGGGCTATATGATAAAATAAAAACAGAAACAAGCCGCTGGGGCTGATCCATCGAAGGAGGATCGTGCCATGAGGAACAACAAAACCACCTATACCCTGAGGGATAAGATCGCCATCGGATTTGCCGGCGGTGGGCTCCTGCTGCTGTTTCTGCTTTTCATCTTCGGCCCACTTGTGATAAACTATCTCGGCGGGAAGCAGATGAACGCACTGTTTGAGGGCAAGGGCATGGAAATTTCTGACGCAGAGGCCGTCATCAAGCGCCCCTACATCGTCTACGGACGCGACAACAAGGGCGATTGGCAGAAGGATTACGAAATATATAATACAGAACTAATCAAAGGGGACGGACACTCGGATATGCTCAAGGACGTGCGAACCTGCGTGTTCCTATGGGCGGATACGGAAGACCAGGTTCAGTCCAGCCAATATTACTGGACGGGTACTCTGAACGATGCGCGGTTCTGTCCGGTGTATATGCGGGTAATTGACCGCGAGACCGGGATCCGCTACGCAGACATCGAGATCGGGGTCGCGCCGATCGTGGACTTGGAAAAGGACAAATTCACCTATTCTCTCTACAATCCACACGATTCCTGGACAACCTTCGACATGGACGAATGGCTGGCGGAGCATTGGGAGAAATAGCGCAGAAATCATGACGTTTCGCCGCACACGGTCAGTCTTTTCACGGGACGGGGAAGGTGGCCCGAAACACTTCGCTTGCGAAGTGAGCGGACAGAGGGGGAACGCATGAGCCGCAATCGCTTCATTGAGATACATTACAGCGAGCAATATCAGACAGTTCCCCCTCATCAGTCACCATAGGTGACAGCTTCCCCGCCCAGGGTGGAAGCCTTATGACGTGCAGCAAAACATGGCGCAAAGCGGCTGCCATAAAGTATCGGTGCTTAAGATATTACTCCACGAAACCCGTTCTCGCCGCTGTTTCATATATAATTCGTTTGAATAAAAAGGGCTGACGCATTTCTCCTGTTTCAGGAGTTCATGCGTCAGCCCTATGAAATTGGTTTGGTATAGACGATCCGTCAAATCAAACCTCGGACGGTCCCGCTCACGGCAGGCATACCCTCCTCCGCCACACCATCCGCACGCGCCCGGTCAGATACAGCTCCCCGTCGGCGGCGGCTTCGATCTTCAGCGTTCCGCCCGGCTGGGTCAGCTCCAGGGACACCGGGCCCTCCTTTTCCGCCAGATACGCGCCCACAGCCGTGGTGCCGCTGGCGCAGGACCGTTCCCAGCAGAGGGTTCCCGCGGCCGGGACGTACACCAGAGGGGAGAGCGTCCCCGCCTTCCGGTCCAGAAGCATGATCCCGGCGGCGTCCGCGCGGAGGAACCGGCACCATTCGGGAAGAACCGCCTCCGCCCGCTCACGGGTCAGCGCACCCTCCGCGATCACGTGGCAGATGCCGTCGAAGCGCACCACGGGCAGGACCGCGCCGTCCGGAAAGACCTCCTCCTTCACGGAGACGGGCTTCGGCATGCGCACCGTTCCGCGAACCGCGCCGTCGGATTCCGCCCGCATGGACACCTCCACCGGCTCCGCCGCTCCGGAAACGGATACCCGGAGAGCTCCCGAAGCTATGCCCCGGTCCATGGCGCAGAGGGCGGCGGCGCTCATGGCGGCGTTTCCGCAGAACTCCCCTCCGGCCATGCGCAGGGAGATCCGGTCCCCGTCGGCGGTCAGAAAGCCAACCTGCTCCGCGTCGGGCTCAAGCTCCATCAGCTCGGCGGCGGCGGACGGCTGATCCTCCGCCGGGGTTGGAGATTCCACAAGGATCGTCTTATTTCCGGTGGGATCGAGAAAAGCGTATCGAATGTCTTTCATCTGTTGTAATTGGCGAGGAACTGCTTCGTGCGCTCCTGCTTCGGATCTCCGAATACCTCCTCGGGATGGCCCTCCTCCACGATGTAGCCGCCGTCCATGAAGATCACGCGGTTGCTGACGGCGCGGGCAAAGGGCATTTCGTGGGTCACCACCACCATGGTCATGTGATCGTCCGCCAGCTGACGGATGACCTTCAGGACCTCGCCCGTCAGCTCCGGATCCAGGGCGCTGGTGGGCTCGTCGAAGTACAGGATCTCCGGCTCCAGCGCCAGGGCCCGGGCGATGGCCACCCGCTGCTGCTGACCGCCGGAGAGCTGGCAGGGATAGGCGTTTTCCTTCCCCTCAAGCCCCATCTTCCGGAGAAGCTCCACGGCCTTCTCCCTCGTCTCTTCCCGGTCCTTTCCGCGCAGGACGGGCGGCTCGCAGATGTTTTTCATGACGGAATAGTGCGGAAAGAGGTTGAAGCTCTGAAACACCATCCCGAACAGGGTCCGGAAGCGGTTCAGGTCGCCTTTCGAGGCATAGACCCCGTCCCTCAGGGCGTACTGCCCGTCGTAGAGAATATCGCCGCCGTCCGCCGTCTCCAGGAAGGAAGCGCACCGGAGCAGGGTGGATTTTCCCGAGCCGGAGGGCCCGATGATGGAGACGACGTTGCCGGGCTCCACGGACAGCGATATATCCCGCAGGACGGCGGTCTCGCCGAAGGATTTCTGCAGTCCCCGGATCGCAAGGATCGCCTCGGAGCGTTCTTTTTTCATCTCTGGCATTTTGTCGTCCTCACTTGTAGTAGTCGAGCCGCTTTTCGATCCGGCCCATGACGCGGTCCACGATCAGGTTGAAAAGGTAGTAGAACACGCCCGCCACGATGAAGGGCATGAAGCTGGTCTGGGAGTTGGCGATCTGCTTGCCGATGGTGAACATCTCCTGATAGGAGACGGTGAACGCCATGGATGTGTCCTTCACCAGGGTGACCACCTCGTTCGTGACGCTGGGCATGATCCGCTTGACCACCTGCGGGAGGATGATGCGCATGAAGGTCTGGAACCGGGTGTAGCCCAGGACCTGCGCGGCCTCGTACTGCCCCACCGGGATGGATTCGATCCCGCCGCGGTAGATCTCGGCGAAGTACGCGGCGTAGTTGATGGAGAAGGCGATGACCACCGGGATCAGCTTGTTCCGGGACACGCCCGCCCCGAAGAGATAATAGGGACCGTAGGTCACGGCCAGCAGCTGGAGCATCAGGGGCGTACCGCGCAGGACGGTGATGAAGAACCGGGTGACGAAGGAGACGATCCGGTTTTTGCTCATGCGCAGAAGGGCCACGATCATCCCAAGCGGCAGGGAGAAGAGCAGGGTCAGGAAGAAGATCGCGCAGGTCTTCCCGAGGCCCTCGCTCATTTTCAGGATCATTGTCAGAAGAGACATGGATCTACCTCACGGACGGGTGAATTGGGGAACGGTCATACAAATTCCGGGAGCATACGGACATGCTCCCGGTCGATTCGGCTGTTATGGAAACGGATCGGTTCTTCCGTCGGGATCAGTCGTTCAGGAAGATCAGGTTGTTGACCACGTCGGGATACTTCGAGGCGATTTCGGCGTAGGTGCCGTTCTCCACCAGCGCGGCCACGGCGTCCTCAACGGCCTTGCAGAGGGCCTCGTCCCCGGACCGGAAGGCGATGCCGTACTGCTCCGCGCCCAGCTGCTCGTCGATGATCTTGTAGCCCTCGTGCTCGGCGGCGTAGCTGGCGGCCACGGGCAGGTCAACGAACACGGCGTCCACCGAATTCCCGGCCAGCTCCGTGAAGCACTTGAGGAAGCTGTCGCAGGTGACGACGCCGGAGAAGGTCGAAGCGAGATCGGCCAGGTCGCCGTTCAGCAGGACCTCGCCGGAGGTGCCCAGCTGCACGGCAACCAGCTTGCCCGCCAGATCCGCGGAGGAGGAGAAGCCGCTGTCCTCCTTCACCACCAGGACCTGGGTATTGTCATAGTAAGGCTTGGAAATCACGTAGCCCGCTTCCTTCATGCTGTCGAGGATGGTCATGCCGGACCACACGCAGTCGCATTCCAGGGAGTCGAGCTGGACGAGCTTTTCGTCCCAGTTGACGCCGAAGACGGTCATCTTCCAGCCGAGATAATCGCACACAGCCTGGCAGACCTCCACGTCGAAGCCGGTGTAGTTTCCGTCGTCGCCCAGATAGCTGAAGGGCGGATATTCGGGGTCGATCCCCATGATGAAGCCGGTCCTGCCCTCCACGGAGGACGCGCCGGAATTCCCGGAGGAGCTGCCGCAGGAGACAAGCAGAGCGGCCATGACCGCCGACAAGAGAACCGCAAGGATCTTTTTCATTTGAAACCTCCCGATGATTCACGGAACGGGACCGCGGCCGCGTTTTCCGTGCGTATTCGCGCTGTTTTACGGTTCTCTTATCATATCACATTAAAGCGCTAAAGCAAAGAGGGGACTGCATTTTTTTCCACTTTGTTTACATTTTATTCATCAATTCCAATGAAAGCAGGATCCCCATAAAAAACCGCCGTCCGTTCGTGTCAGCCCGAGTCTCCCCGCTCCGCACACCCCGTTTCCCCGAGTGGATTCTCATGAAAAAGAATGCATACTGTCCGGAATCCGCTCACGCTCCGGTCTCACACCCGTCCGCCAGAGTGAACGTCATCCCGCCTTCTCCGTCCACGGTGACGAAATCCACCAGCGCGCTCCACATGGCCTCGTCGAATTCCGTCACCGCGCCGTCCGCCTCCTCCACCGTCCCGATGAACCGGTCGAGCTCCCGTTTCTCATCCCCGGTCAGCGCGTCCCGGATTTCCCGCAGATCGGAAAGGAGCGCGTCCCGGTCCGCCAGCCGGTTCACCACACGGACGAACGCGCTTTTTATCTCCGCCTCCGTCAGCCGCTTCGAGGCGCACCTCCGCCCGTCCCCGTATCGGGCGTTGCACTGCCAGACGATCCGGCGGTACCGGTCCGTGGAGTGCCAGACCTTCGGGCCGTACCACGCGCCGCAGCATCCGCACCGGAGCTTTGAGGAGAAGATCGTTTTGCCGCTGAACCCCTCCGTCTCCCGCCTTTTCCCGATCCTCTCCTGAACCCGGTCGAACACCGCGGGGTCAATGACGGCGGGATGGCTGTCCTCCACGTAATACTGAGGAACGGCGCCGTCGTTGGGCACGAGCTTTTTCGT
>CACYWX010000056.1 GCA_902778205.1 uncultured Ruminococcus sp.
TCCATACTGTTGGAGGAGGAAATCATCGCTCAGAAGGCGAAGGCGGATTCTCCGGAGGCCGGCTGACGGTCTGCACAAAATGCTGCGCAGTAAAGCAGCCGACGAAAAAACAGCTCGATGGAGCGGGTTGTCCTTTATTATTGCACAAGTTCAGAGGGCCTGTTCCGGTAAGATTGTACATTTTTTTGATTCCGCGCAACTTTTCTTGCATTATGGGTGTATATATGGTATAATCACACTGTTCACGCCGGGAGGAATCGGATTTCCGAGCGGCTTCCGCCCATACGGCGGGTGAGAAAGGATGCCTCGTATGACGAGAACAAACATCATCAGACTGCTCAGCGCCTGCGCTGCGGGATTGCTTTTCCTGACCGGATGCGCTGAGCCTGTGCCGGAGCTCCCGGAAGGAAAGGTCCCCCTGACCCAGACGCTTCCGGACACGTTGAGTGAACTGTCGACGGCAGCCCCCGTTTCCGCGGAGGAGTTCTTCTCCCGGTACGAGCAGCCGGGGGCGGGCTATCAGGCTCCCGCGATGAATATCGCCGAGTTCCACGCGGACAAGGCCAACGGACAGAACAACGCCTATCTCGATCTCTCCATGGTGAATCAGGGCGTCGTTGCGGCAAAGGGCACGTCCTCGAACCGGCTGAAATTCATCATTGTTGTCAACGGGACCAGTTATTATTACAACATGGCCAACAACGGCACGCCGTCCATCTTCCCCCTGACCCTCGGGAGCGCGACCTACAAGTTCCGGATCATGGAGAACACCACGGGTTCGAAATACAGGGAACTCTACTCCAACTCCACCTGGGTTCAGCTGGACAACCAGTTCGTACCTTACACCAGAAACAGCGACTACGTCCCCTATTCCTCCGCTTCTGCCTGCGTGAAGAAAGCCGCCGAGCTTGCCGGGACAGCGGACAGCGCCGTGGGCGTGGTGTCAAAGGTCTACGAATACGTGACATCCTCGATCACCTACGATTACAACAAGGCCAACACCGTGCAGAGCGGGTATATGTCCAATCCGGACACCACTATGAGCACCGGTCAGGGGATCTGCTTCGACTACGCCGCTCTGGCTGCCGCCATGCTGCGCTCCCAGGGGATCCCCGTCAAGATGGTCTTCGGATACGTGGGTCCCAGCGGCGCGTACCATGCGTGGAATATGTTCTATACCGCCGAAACGGGCTGGGTCACTGCCACCTTCCAGGTGCCGAAGGATGCCTGGAACCGGCTGGACCTGACGTTCTGCGCCGGCGGCATCGACCCCTCCTACATCGGCAACGGCACCAACTATTCGGATGTGTATTATTACTGAGAAGGGCAGGAAACTGACATGAGCCAAAAGAAACTCGACAATCTCGGCGTCAGCGCGTTCTGCGAGAGCATGGCTATGATGGCCCAGTCCGGCATCCAGACCGACGAGGCCGTCTCCCTGCTTCAGAGCAGCCACGGCTCCTCTGGGGGGCTGCTGGAGAGCGCACTGGCCGGCATGAAGACCTGCGTGGACGAAGGAGAGTCCCTGTCCGCCGCCATGGAAAAGAGCGGGATCTTTCCGGATTACGCCGTGAAGATGATCCGCGCCGGGGAGACCTCCGGACACCTGGAGAACATCCTCTTCCGGCTCTCCCGCTATTATGCGGATCAGAAAACCATTTCCGACAAGCTGCGCAACGCGGTGACCTATCCCGCCGCCATGCTGGGACTGATCATCGTGGTGCTGACCGTGATGCTCACCATGGTGCTGCCCTCCTTCAAGGAGGTCTACGAGGCCATGAGCGGCAGTCTGGCGGCGTCCTCCTACCGGTACATCACCTGGGCCTATGTGTTCTGCTGGATCGCCCTCGGTGTTATGGTCCTTCTGGCTCTCTGCCTCGTCGTCGGGCTGATCCTCTGGAAGAAGGGTCACCGGTCCGCGGTGGAGGCTGTCCTCTGGAAGATCCCCATTACCGCGAAGATTCTGGAATCCATGGGGCTCTTCCGCTTCACCGGCGCGCTGGGTACCTTCCTTGCCTCCGGGGAGATGCAGGACGAGGCAGTGCTGGACTCCATCCCCATGACCGAATGCGCTCCCGTGGAGAAGAAGTTGAAGGAGGTCGCCGCCTCCATGCTGGACGGGCACAGCATTTCCCAGGCCGCCTACGACGCGGAGCTGTTCGAGCCGCTCTACGGCAGGATGCTGCTGGCGGGCGAACGGAGCGGCAATCTGGAGGGCGTTCTGGGCAAGCTGACCGAGCACCTGGAGCAGAACTGCACGGATCTGGTGGACCGTCTGGTGGCGGTGGTGGATCCCCTGCTGTCCGGCGTGCTGATGGTGACCGTGGGCCTTTCCCTGTTGAGCGTCATGCTGCCTCTGATCGGCATGATGAGCTCCATCGGCTGAGGAGGGGATCCCATGTATACGGATCGAAAGCAGGGAAACGGGCGCGCCGCGCTGGTTGTCCTCATCGCCGTCCTTATCACGGCGGCCGTGCTCATCGCCGCGCTGCTGATGGGTTCCGGCAGGGAGGAGAAGCGGCGGGAGGGCGCACGGGCCATCCGGGATCTGATTGAGCGGACCGCCCGCCAGTGCTATGCCGTGGAAGGCGTATATCCGCCCAATCTGGCTTATCTGGAGGACCACTACGGCATAGAGGTCAACAAAAAGGACTATTACGTCACCTATGAAGCCTTCGCATCCAACGTCCCCCCGAGCGTCATCGTGACGCCGGAGGGTTCGGCGAACGCGGAGGAGGTACTGCCGTGAGGGAGTTCTCCGGAAGCGGCATGACACAGATACCCATCGACGATAAGACAATAAAGGGAGGGAGTTCCATTGAAGGAAAAGGAACGGTCGCCTCTTGGCTGGTATACCTTCGGAATTGCCGCGCTGTTTCTGGCAGGGTTCTTCCTGCTTGTGCTGTTCGGCGCGCTGACCTACCGCAATACGGTGCGCAGCCGAAACGCCAACTATGAAGTCCGCGGCCTCACCGCCTATCTGACCACCGCAACCCGGGCCAACGACTCGGCGGGTTCGCTGCGGGTGTACGACGATCCCGCGGTGGGACAGGTGATCTCCGTGGCCGACGGGGACTCCGGCTTCGCCTTCCGGATTTATCGGTACGACGGCCATCTGGTCGAGGATTACAACGAGGCGGATTTCGACCTCAATCCCGAAGACGCACAGATCATCGGCGATACACAGACCTTTGCCGTTGAGGCGGCTGCGGAAGGGCTCTGGGCTGTGTACACCGACGCGGGCCGCGCCCTGATCGGACTGAGATCCACGGAAGGAGGCGGTGCGCAGTGAAGAAACACATTACGTCCTTTTATGTGGAGACTTTGATCCTCATTCTGGTGTACATCGCCGTGATCCTGACCCTGACCCGGGTATTCGGCATGGCGAAGAAGCAGAGCGAGGAGGCAAAGCTGCTGACAAGCGCGGTCACGCTGGCCCAGAACGCGGCAGAGGTCCTCTCGGTCTCTGCGGCGGACAGCAGCGAGGCGATTCTGGCGCTTCTGGACGAGGGCGGGAACGCCTCTCTGGAAAATGGGATCCTCACAGCCTCCTACGACGCCGATATGACGCCCGATCCCGACGGCCTGCTCCGTGTTGAGGCGGCACGGGAAACGTGGATCATGTCCGAGTACTATTCCAAAGGCACGATTCGGGTCGTCCGTTCGGATACCGGAGCGGAGATCTATTCCATTGAGATCGTGGCAACGGATTTTGAGGGGGTGGGAGAATGAAGGATTTACCGATCAGACTGGGACCCCTGGCGCTTCTTCTGACCGTCGTCAGCATCTGTATGACGGTGTTCGGGATTCTGACCTATGCCACGGCCCGGGCGGACATGAACCTGGCCGAAGCCTACGCCGAGACCGTCCGGACCCGGTACCGCCTGGAAACGGAAGCGCAGGAGTATCTCGTCCGCCTTTCCGATCCCGGGGAGGAGGCTCTTCCCGACGCCGACGGCGTGATCCGGGAGGTCTTTCGGGACGAGAGCGGACTGATGCTCCGCACCGGAGTCCGGCTTGCTTCGGACGGTGATCCGGTCGTGGTGGAATGGCGCTTTGAGCATGAATGGGAGGAGGACACCTCCGTCGACGTCTGGGACGGGACCCTTCCCCTTTGGGACGGAGGCAATCCATAATGATTGAGCGGATTCTGGAAAAAGCGATGTCGCTGGACGCGGCGGATATTTTTCTGGTGGCCGGCATTCCGGTGACCTATAAATGCAGCGGAAAGCAGATTCGGGACGGAGAGGACCGCCTCATGCCCGAGGGACTGGAGGAGCTGATCCGGGAGATCTACGCGGTCAGCGGCCGGAGCACCGTGAATCTGGACAACGACGTGGACGACGACTTCTCCTTCTCCCTGTCGAAGCTGGGACGGTTCCGCGTCAACGTGTTCCGGCAGAGGGGGTCCGTGGCGGCGGTGATCCGGGTCATCCGGTTCGGCCTGCCGGATCCCGTGAAGCTGGGGATCCCGGAGAGCGTTCTCTCCCTGGCGGACGTGAAGAAGGGCCTGGTGCTGATCACCGGCGCGGCGGGAACCGGCAAGTCCACCACCCTGGCCTGTATCCTGGATCGGATCAACCGCAGCCGGGACGGACACATCATCACCATGGAGGACCCCATCGAGTACCTCCACCGGCACGAGCGCTGCATCGTAAGCCAGCGGGAGATCTCCATCGACACGCCCTCCTATCTGGATTCCCTCCGGTCCGCTCTGCGCGAGTCCCCGGACGTGATCCTTCTGGGGGAGATGCGGGACTACGATACCATTTCCGCGGCCATCACGGCGGCGGAGACGGGCGTGCTGCTGTTCTCCACTCTGCATACCTCCTCCGTGTCCAATACCATCAACCGCATTCTGGACGTGTATCCCAGCAATCAGCAGCAGCAGGTCAAGATCCAGCTCTCCCAGATTCTGAAGGGCGTCGTCTGCCAGCAGCTGGTCCCCACGAAGGACGGCGGACAGACTGCGGCTTTTGAGATCATGAAGACCAATACGGCCATTCAGAATATGATCCGGGAGGACAAGCTCCATCAGCTGGATTCCGCCATGCAGGCCGGATCCGCCGAGGGCATGTACACCATGGACGGCTACCTCCTGAAGCTGTACCGGGCCGGGGTCATCACCAAAGACACGGCCCTGACCTACTGCGTCTACTACGAGAATATGCAGAAGCGGCTGGCCGTTCTGTCGTAATGTCAAATCCATACAGAGCCGGAATCGTCCGCGCGGGAATCCGTTCCCCGGACATTCCGGCTTTTTTGCGCATTGAAAAACGGCGGAGCATGGATGGAATAAACCTGCCTGTGACGGAAAAACCTGCGGCATCCGGGAGAGTCTGATCTCTCCGCAGCGGCCGCAGGCGTTTGTTTATCCGTTAAAGCATGGCAAAGAACCCGGGGGGGACATGGACGGCATGCGCCGCTTACTCAAATGTCCCGTACAGTGCAACGGCTTCGTCCACCGTGAGCTCCCCGATTCCTATCCGGAACGCAGCTCCCCCGGATCTGTACCGTGAGCGGATCCTTAACGCCGAGTACCTCCGGAGAGATAATACGATCCGAAGGCACCTTGCCAAAAGGAGCGTAGACCGAATCAAAGGACAGATCTGCCGCAGGCGTTACCAGACGCTTTATCATGGGACATCGTAGAGAGAAAATCGGTTTTTGCTCTGTTTGCCGATGCCGCTTCCCGGGCCGCCGTCTGGAGCTTCTTATTGATATTGAGCATAACCGCCATATCAAACACAAATAAAATCAGGAGGCCTGCGGAAACGAAGCCGATCAGCAGCCAGTTTTCGGTATTGACCCTCAGATCCTTCATCGGCATGAAGCTGAGAAGCGACCATCCCTCTGTGGCAGCGACCGGCGTATAGGCAAGGATGCATTCCTCGCCGCGGGAGTTGAACATGGAAAAAGAGCCGGTTGATGAAGTAATTCTGCCGAAGAGTTCCTGTGCGGCGGCGGGTTCGATTCTGTTATAAGATCTGTAAAACTCGAAAAAGCTGGAATTCTTGAAGGAGTGTCCCTTGATGATGTAGTCGCCGTTCGCGTCGATCATGGAAAGCTCGACATTTTCAAACTCTTCCTGCGGGAACACCCATTTCTGCTCAAGCTCTGAAATCGGCAGGACGCGCAGCAGTACGGCGTCCCGGACGAGAACGGCATGTTCCTGCGGGCCGAGGGAGGGCGGCGCGTGAAGAACGCGCTGGTGGGCGGCGAACCCATCGACCCGGAGCGGACCTATACGCTGGCCTGTCACGACTATATGCTGCTCGATGGCGGAGACGGCTTCTCCATGTTCCGGGGCGCGCCGGTGCTTCTGGATCGGGTGAAGCTGGACAATCAGGTGCTGATCGATTACATCGTCGACACCCTGGCGGCGTGATCGGGGAGGAATACGCCGATCCCTGGGGACAGGGCAGGATCCTCATCGTGGAGGAGGAATGAGGGCGGAACGCCCGGTTGTCCATCTTCCCATCCCGGAAGGGCTTACCGCCTGACCACCGCCTCCGCCGGGCAGACGGACAGGCAGTTCCCGCACCGCAGACAGTGTTCCTGCTCGATCCGGGCGGGGGTGCTTCCGAGCTCGATGCAGCTCTGGGGGCAGACTTCGCCGCAGGAGCCGCAGCCGATGCAGGCGTCCGTGATGAAATACCCCTCCTCCCGGACCGGCTCGCCGCCGAAGGAGAACGAAGCGCGTTCGATGGGCTTCTTCGAGAGATCGAACCACTCCCCCTCTCCCTCGTACAGCCTGAACACCGTCAGCGCGGCCCGGGACTGCTCCGTCGGATAGATCTGTGCCATGTACGGGTTTTTCCGGAACAGCCGGGGCAGAAGTGCAGCGCCTGCCTCCTTTACCCTTCCGCGCAGGGAAAGGGCGGCGCTGGTCATGGTGTCCGCTCCCTTTACCGCGGTCAGCGCCAGGTATCCCCGCTTTGTCAGCCGCTCGTAAAAACGCTTGCCCTTTGCCGTGAGAAAATACACCCCGCCCTCGTCATAATCCATCATGTCGATGGCGGCGGTCACGGGCAGGCCCTCGTCGTCCACGGTGGCCACGACGGCGGTGTGGAGCTCCTCCGCAAGGATTCTGAAATACTCTCCGGCTTTCATATCGCTCCTCATGCCTCTCTGTGTATCATTGGTCCTTGCCCGGTCATACCCCGAAAAACGGCCGGTCCTTCACGGCCTCAAGATGCGCCGCCAGCAGATCCCGGTCTGCTTCGCCGAAGGGATGGGAAAGGATCTCCTCACACCGCTCAGCCGCGAAGGAGAAGTGATCGAAGTTCCCCGGAGGGACAATGGCGTCCACGCCGAGGGAATAAGCGAACTTCACCGCCGCCGTCAGAAGATCGGACTGCTCTTCGGTGTCAAAGGGCCTGCACCAGGATTTCGGGTACCGCGACGCCCGCCTTTCCGCGTCGTCGATCCACGCCCGCTCGATCATGGACTTCATGCAGAGCAGGCCGATCCCGCGCTCCTTCGCCGTCCTCAGAAGACGCTCTCCCATGCCGTGGGCCATGAACATGTGCCAGTTGAAGGGGAAGAGCACCGTATCGAAGTCGTAAAGGTCCAGAGCGGCCAGCGCGGCGTCCTCGGAATGGGCCGTGATTCCGATCTTCCGGGCGACGCCCTTTTCCTTCATGTCCCGCATCAGCTCCATGACGCCGCCGGGTCCGAACGCGCGGTCCACGTCCTCCATGGAGGAGATCCCGTGCATCTGATAGACGTCGAAATAGTCGGTGTGGAGCATGGAGAGGGACTGCTTCATCTCCTCCTCCGCCTCCCGCCGCATCCGCTGTCCGGTCTTGCAGGCGAGATAAACGTTTTCCCGGTAAGGGATCAGGGAATTGCCGAGCTTTTCCTGCGCGTCGCCGTAGGAGGGAGCGACGTCGAAGTAGTTCACGCCCCGATCCACGGCCCACGCTGCATAGCGGTCGGAGCTTGCCTGTCCGTCGTTCATGGAGACGATGCCTCCGTAGACCACGGCGGAGATTTCATAGCCGGTTTTGCCGAGCGCGCGTCTGATCATGATTTTCCTCTCTTTCCGAACGATCCCGAACGACTCCGTCCGGATCCCGTGTTCCGCCGGTCCCCGTCCTTCTCCGGACCGGACCTGTCCTGATGATTGTATTATAGCATCCCGTGTGTGAATAAATCTATCATCCGCTTTTCCGCCGTCCGCTTTCAGGAAGGATTCTCATTTTACTCACACGGCTGAGCTGATCCCGGAACGCCCGCTGAACGCCCGGCGGTGAAAAACAGGGGAAACAGTTGACAACGGCGCCGCCTTTGATGTATACCGAAACAGACATTCGGTATTGAGCGGATCACGAAAGCCG
This sequence comes from uncultured Ruminococcus sp., assembly GCA_902778205.1. GTDB lineage: Bacteria > Bacillota > Clostridia > Oscillospirales > CAG-272 > UMGS1696. Next base: position 8,343 of record CACYWX010000056.1, read on the forward strand.
AGGCCTACCCCGCGCTTTTCCGCCAGATCTGCCGCCCCGCCGATCCGGTCATGCCGGCACCACCCCTGACTCTGACCGGCCGGCTGACGGATTCCGTCGGACTGTACCGTCTCGGGTGCAAAATGGACCGGGAGGCGGCGGTGGTTTCGTACAACGGAATGAGAGGAACGCTATGAAACTCAGCAAAGACTTTATTCTTCACATCGCGGACGGGGAGACGGTCCTCGTTCCCACCGGCAAGGCGAAATTCTCCGGCGTCGTCCGGGGGAACAAGACCCTCGGCGCGGTGCTGGAGCTGCTCCGAGACGAAACGTCCGAGAAAAAGCTCGTCGCGGCGATGAAGGCCCGGTTTGACGCGCCGGAGGAGATCATCTCCCGTGACGTGAAAAAGGCCCTCGGAGAGCTCCGGAAAAACGGGGCGATTGAGGAATGAGCATCATCGAGGACTATCTGAACGAACGGGGAACGCTGACCTATTCCAACGTCGGGACCAGCATGATGCCGCTTCTGAGGCAGGGGCGGGATCTGTTCACCGTCCGGAAAATGGGACAGGAGCGCTGCAGGGCCGGGGACGTGGTCCTCTACAAACGTCCGCCGGACAAGTATATCCTGCACCGGATCGTGGAGGTGCGGGAAGACGGCTATGTCATCCTCGGCGACAACTGCGTGAACCGGGAGTACGGCATTCGGGATTCCGACATTCTCGGCGTCATGACCGGCTATATCCGGGACGGAAAAGAACACAGCGTGACGGAACAGGCGTATCTGGATTACACCGCGCGGATCCTGCGGGGGGAGAAATCCCGCGTCGCGCGGATTAGGCTGAAGCAGAGAATCAGGCGGACGCTGAAACGGATCGTGGGGAGAGCGTGAGCATGACGAAGGAAGAATACAGACAGTCCTGCCTGGATGTGGTTTATCTCGCCGCCTGCGCCGTCAACGGGGAGACGCCGAATAAGGACCGGGTTTCCGGGATGAACCTCGAAAATCTCTGCGCGGCGGCACGGCGGCATATGCTGGAATGCGTCACCGCTATGGCTCTGGAGAGCGCGGGCGTGACGGACGAGGCGTTCAGGCAGGCCAGATGGAAGGCTGTCCGGAAGTCGCTGGCCTTCGACACGGAGCGGGCAGCCGTGCCGGACGGGCTGGAAGCGGCCGGGATCTGGCACATGCCGCTGAAGGGAGCGGTGCTGAAGACGCTCTATCCGAAGACCGGGATGCGGCAGATGGCGGACAGCGATATTCTGTACGACGCTTCCCGGAGCGGGGACGTCCGCGCCATAATGGAGGCCCTCGGCTTTGAGACGGTGAGCTTTGTGGACAACGCGTATCACCACGACCACTACCACAAGGCGCCCGTCTGCAATTTTGAGATGCACCGGGCTCTGTTCTCCCCCGGCGCTCACGCGGAGATCTTCCGATACTACCGGACGATCCGGGAGAGGCTGCTTCCGGATCCGGACAGAAGATTCCGGTATCATTTGTCGCCGGAGGATTTCTATGTCTACATGATCGCCCATGAGTATTCGCACTATTCCAAGGGCGGCACGGGTCTGCGCTCCCTGCTGGACACGTATGTGTATATCGGCAAAAAGGGAGACGAGCTGGACCGGGCCTGTATCGCCGGAGAGCTTGACAAGCTGGGGATTGCGGATTTTGAAGCGCGGAACCGCAGTCTTGCCCTGCATCTGTTCGGCGGAGAGGAGCTGACCACGGACGAGAGGGAGATGTTCGGAGTCTTTCTGGGGTCCGGCGCCTACGGGACCATGCCGTGCTGGGTGGAGAATCAGATCAGGCGGAGAGGGCGCGCAGGGTTCCTGTTGTCGAGGACCTTCCCTCCGTACAGAATCATGGCCCAGCGGTATCCGGTCCTTAGATCCCTGCCGGTGTGCTGGATAGGGAGGCTCATAAAGGCGCTGGCGGTGAAACGGGGCACAGTTCTCTTTCAGCTTAAGGCGGCGTTCCGGCCCGTCCGGGATGCGGAAAAACGGAGTCCGGAATCATAAGCGTCTCCCCCGAGATTCCTGAAAGAGCGCGAAAAAGGCCCATCGTCACCGGTGAGCCTTTTTAATTTCTATCGATCGGGCTTCCGCATCGGCGGGGACGAATAACCGGACGGGCGGGGCTCACTTCTCCGGGCCGAAGACCTTGTCCACCAGCTCCGCGTATTCCCGATAGGCCGCGGTTTCCTTCAGCGCGGCGCAGGTCCGGATAAAGCTCCGGTAGTACCAGCCGATCTCCTTCGTGTCCTTCTGATTGAACCGTTCCCAGAGCCTGTCGCCCTCCGCACGGTAGTCCCGGTCGATGGACCGCAGGTTGGACAGCTTGTCGGCGAGGGCCAGGATCTTCACGTCGACGTCGTTCGTCTGCTCCAGATGGTCGATGGTCTCCTGCTTGCGGATCTTCCAGCTGAGCCGGGGATCCACGCCCTCCCGCTTGTCTTCGCTCTCGGCGGCTACCAGCTTGGCCACGCGGACGCCGAATTCGTCTGTGAGCTGTTCCCGGGACACGCCGGCGTCCTCCGCCGTGTCGTGCAGGACCGCGGCGGCGATGACCTCGGGATCCTTCGTCATTCCGGCGGCAATCGCGGCGGCCTCCACGGGATGGACGATGTAGGGGATGCCGGTTCCCTTGCGCACCTGCCCGTCGTGGGCTTCGGCGGCGAAGATCACGGCGCGGGTCACGAGTCCGAGTTCTTTCTTCTCTTCCATAGTCAGTTCCTTTCCGCCTCGATGGGCCTCTTTCTTCGTTCCGGGATCATTATAGCACAGGTCGCGGGATAAAAAAAGGCCCGGTTTTGATCAATTTGCTGCGGACGGCAAAAAATGCGGTCCGGGACCGTCTTTTGAAAATTGTCCGTCAAAAGAAAAACGCCGTTCCCATGACGGCTGGGTCACAGGAGCGGCGCTCATGTTCAGTCGGTTGTTCCGGGGATCTCACACGGTTTTCATTCGGACGGGGAACCGTCCTGACCCGGATTCCGAACAGGGAGCCTCGTCATCAGCGGTTCATGTGCCGTTTTTTTCTTCATCACCGCCACGGCGCAGGGGATCCGTCCCTCGGCCAGCGTCACCGTCACGTCCGGGTATCCGGCGTCCAGAAAGAACTGCCGGTAGCTCTCCACGGTGAACTGCCGCTTGAAATCTGCTCCCGCGTGTCCCACGGCGGAGGCGAACGAGCTGGTTTTTCCCTCCCGGTCCCGGTTCATGTAGGTGGGGATGATGAGAAGTCCGCCCTCCCTCACCACCCGATCCAGCTCGGAGAGGGCCTTCAGCGGCTCGTCCAGCAGATGGAGCACGTTGCCCGCCACGGCCTTGTCGAAGGAGCCCGACGGGAAATCCAGCGCGGTGATGTCTGCAAACCGGAACTCGATGCCCGGGTAGG
>CACYWX010000057.1 GCA_902778205.1 uncultured Ruminococcus sp.
CTGCTCCGGACGGGTCGTCTGAAATCCCAGGCCCTCCCGGCGGTTGCTGTAGGTCCACCAGTCGATGACCGCCGTGTCCGCCAGACCGTTTTCCAGAATCGCCCGCCGCAGTTTATCGGTGGAATCGGATTCCGTCCCCGAGCCGTGGCCCAGCAGCATGTCGTGGTACATGTAGACGTTCTTCATGCCGCGGTCCTTCAGATGCTTCATCAGCCGGATCACGTGCCCGATATAGAGCTCATCCTTCGGAACGGAACGGCAGAGGGGGCATTTGCAGAAGTTGTTCCGCATGCGGTAGATGTCGTGCTCGTTCTGCGCGATGCTCTCCCAGACCTCGTCGCAGCCGATGTGGAAGCTCTCGATCCCGTTCGGCTTCAGATACCGGTCGATGATCTCGTCGTAGATATCGAAGAGGATCTCGTAGGTCCGCGGATTTTTCGTGCAGAAACCGGTGAGGGTCGATTCGCCGTCCTCGAATTTCGCCGCGATGTCCGGGAACATCCGGGGAATGAGGGTGTTGTGCCCGTAGGAGTTGAAGAGGGGAAAGACCTCCACGGCCTTCGAGCGGCCGTAGGCGATGAGCTCTCCGAAGAAGTCGTCCTTCACCATGGGCACGTCGACCTCGTCGTCCACCCAGCCGCCCCGCTTCGGCGACCAGTACCGTCGGATTACGGGGACCTTCAGCTGAGGATATTTCCGGATCGGCAGGTAGAGGTATTCGGAGACCCGGCCGTCGTACTGGACGCACCAGCAGCCGTAAACTGACACCACCAGCTGATTCTGCTTCATGGACGCCATGTGATCGACGACAGCTTTCCAGTCCTCAAGGGTCATCAGATTGGACCCGAAGCGGCTCTCCATGAAGTAGCCCCGGGTGCGCAGATCCGGCCAGTCCGTGACGCGGCAGGCCTCCAGCTCCAGGCGGTTGTGTTCGGGGACCATGCATTGAGTCAGGGTGACGACGCCGTACAGAAGCCCCGCCTCGCCGAAGCCCGTGACCGTCACCGCGTCCCCGCCGATCTCCAGCCGGTAGCCCTGCTCGGGATTTTTGGCCTCAGACGGCGCGTCTCCCAGCCGGAGCGTGACGGGAACAGACCCCCGCGCCTCGTCCGGGTTCACGCAGAGGAGCCGTCCCAGTGTGGAGCGCAGAAGACTGTCCGCCGAGGCGAGGACCGGGCTCTCGCGGTACAGCGTTTCGTTGACGATGCGGAAGTTCGCCTCTCCGGGGACGCCCAGCGGGACCGGGGGTTCTCCAAGGGCTTCGTACCGGCGCGGGATGGGTATGATGCGCGATTTCATGTCCATGTGGATCCTCCCGAAAAAAGTTTACTGACAGATCTTTTCCGCCAGACGGATCAGCTCGTCCGTCATCCGGTATCCGGCTTCTATATCCAGCCGGTTCGACATGCCGACACTGGACTCGTAGATCCCGGGCTTGACCAGCTCCCGGATGGGAACGTAGCCGTACGCGCCGTTTGCAAGGTTGACGGGCACGGCGTGGGGGATCGGGGAGCGCTCCTTCAGCATCCGCCCGAACTCCACAAAGATCTCCCCCGGCATGCCGAAGAACGCGGCCTCTCCGATGCGGAGCACCTGGACCGGGACCGGCAGCGTCTTCACTCCCTCCGCGTCCGTGCGGCGGATCTCCTGGGCGTAGAAGCGGTCCATGATCCCGGCGTCGGGGTTCTTCTCCACCTGATCGGCGAAGGCGAGGTGGGAGGCGTCGGGAACGCGGGAGGGGAGCTCCAGCACGGTCATGGCACCGGCCACGGATTCGTCCTCAAACGGGGTGACCGCCAGCTCGAGGGCGCGGGAGGCGTCGGCGGCCAGCATCCGTCCCATGCGTTTGCAGTGCTCCGGGACCTCCCGGTGGAAGCCCTTCGGATCCACGTGGTTGATGTTGCCGCAGAAGCCGTTGACAAAGACCGGCATGAAGTCTCCCCCGTAGAGTCTCCGCAGGGCCCGCCGCATCTCCCCGGGATAGTCGGCGGAATAGGAGGAGCCGCCCACGCAGTCGCAGTGGCAGGCGTAGTTGACGATCACACCGTATGGGATTCCGTCCGCCGAATCGATCCGGAGCACGCCGACCTCGGGATCGATTCCTCCGAAGGGGACGTATCCCTCCCCGCCCCAGGTCCGGTATGTACCGTCGGGGCTGACATAATCACGGTAGTACGCGATTCTGTCCTCGTTCTCCGAAGCGAAGCTCAGGCACACCTCCCTGGCTCTCTGGGCCGCCAGACAGGCTCCGTCGATCATGCGGGCCTCGAGGAAGCTCATATAGTCCGGGTTCAGATGGACGAAGTCTCCCCAGGTCTCAACCGGCCCGGCCGTGTGGCTGTGGGTGGCGCAGACGAGGATGTTTTCAGGAGCCGCACCCAGCCGTTCCGAGAGCATGGAGCGCACCCGGCCGCAGCTTTCCATGGGGATCTGGATGGCGTCGCACGAGATGAGGACGGCCCGGCTATCTCCGGATTCAAAGTACACCGCCTCGGAGAAGAGCTCGTCCCGGACGCCGTCGGCCAGGCGCGTCTCAAAATAACCCGGGATCTCCATCCCGAGGGCGGGGGTGATGTTGGCTTCGTAGATTCCGCATCGGATCATGACATGCTCCTTTCTCTGCTTCCGCGGGAAACCCCTGTTCGGTTCGCCCGGCGGCAAAATGCCATTACGGCTCAGTATAAATCACAAACGCATCGAGGATTCCATATGCTCTGGGAAGTTGTCTTTCTTGCTCAGAACAATTCTGCAACATTATCATACCCGGAAAGCCCTGTACTGTCAAGTGGCTGTGGAGACATGAACAAAAATGACATGGATTTCTCTGCTGTGACTGCAGCGAGCAAACGAAAGATGCAGGACAGGGTCAAGGCTTTCTGTAAGCAATGAACCTGTGAAGAAATTCCTGTTTTCCCATATCCGATTTATCGCAGAGGTTCACGTGAAAGCTCATATAGACATAGTTCCAGATGGGTGGTATTCTGTTTATGGTATGATGTGCCCGTTCCGACAGTCCTGTATTCGCGTAACCGTCGGGAATTGTCTGCGTCGGTACTGACATATTTCAGAGGAAAAAGTCTGGAAAAAGCCCTGTGCAGGGGGATACGCAGGGCGTACGGGCCGTCTGCTCCCTGCCGCACCCGTTCGGGATTCGAGCCCGCGGTCACGGCGTACACGTTCTCCATGCCGAGAGATAGAGTGCGGCGAACATGCCGACGGGGCCGAGGCCCTGTACGACGGCGGTTTAGACGGAGGGAATGTCGATATTGGCCCGCGCGGCGAGCGTGAACGCGTGCAGGGCGGTGGGGCCGGGGCAGGCGAAGGTGCACACCATCCGGGGATCGAGTCCATCGGGGATCCTCACGAGCTTCGAAAGCGGCGTATAGTTGAACTCCGCGTATCCGCCGAAGAGATAGGGCGCGTGATCCGCCTGATTCCCGTTTGTGACGCGCATCCTGACGCAGTTGGCGTCGTCCACGGCGAGGCAGAAAGGGCATTCTCCGCAGGGGACGGGGACCGCGATGTCGGCGATGACGTTATCCCCGACGGCAAGCCCGTATTCGGCGGCCTCTGCTGGATCGCAGGCGACGAGACGTCCGACAAATTCGTGGCCGATGATGGTACCGGTGTCCGTGCCGAGCCTGCCGGAGTGGATGTGCAGGTCGGTTCCGCACACGTCGCTCGCCAAAAGTTCCGACGCGCCGTAGCCCTTCGGCGGTTCGGTGACGGGGAATTCTTTGACTTCAAACGGGACATTCTGCCCCTTTGAATATCGCTCCTTTTGCTGTTTTGCGCATGCTCCCGTCCTCCGCTCAGTGAATGTCTGCGTGCTCGGTCCGATGGAGGATATCCTCCTGGACATCGCGCGAGAGCTGGATATAGTACGCGCTGAAGCCGGACACGCGCACCACGAGATCCGCGTAGTTCTCCGGATGGTCCATCGCGTCGATCAGGATGTCGCGGGAGACGCAGTTGATCTGCACTTCCTGTCCGCCCTTGCTGAAATAGACCATAATGGCTGCGGTGAGGGCCGCGCGCTTGACGGGATCCTGCAGCATATCGGGTGTGTACTTCTGGTTCACGACCGTGCCGCAGGAGACGAGGCGGTAGTCCGGCTTGCAGAGGGAGAGGAACGCCGAGGTCGGGCCGTTCTTGTCCATGCCGTAAGTCGGGGAGGCTGCGTCGGACACCGGAACACCTGCCAGACGCCCGTCGGGAGTCGCTCCGGTGACATGGCCCGCCCAGACGCTCGCCGTGTTCGAGGCGATGGCGGTATAGAAGACGCCGCCGTCGCGGGTGCGGTATTTCGAGAAGACCTTGTCGAGGTATTCGACGTACCAGACGGCGTACTTGTCGACGAATTCCTCGTTGTTGCCGTATTTCGGCGCGTTCAGGAGCTTGGCGCGGAGCTTTTCATATCCCTTGTAGTTGACGGCCATCGCGTCGCGCAGTTCGGTCAGCGTGCATTCCTTATCGACGAACACGACCTTCTCGATGGCGGCAAGAGAGTCGGCGATCGTCGCGATGCCCATGCCGCAGGCGCCGTGAACCGAGGGATAGCGCGCGCCGCCGCAGTTGATATCCATGCCCTTCGCGATGCAGTCGTCGCAGAAGATGGACATGAAGGGCTGCGCGAAGCGCATGTAGTTGAGCTGGCTGTTGGAGTTGTTGAAGATGGTGACGTACTCCCCGGCAGAGTAGGCAATCTGCTTCTCGAATGCGTCCATGAATTCCTTCATCGACGTGATGTTTTCAAGCGCCCCGGTATCGAGGCCGAGGTAGTCCTGATCGACTGCCGAGACGCCACGGTAGAACACACCCTCGAGAAAATGCGGAACGTTGAACCGGCCGTCGGACCACGCGGGCTGCTTGCCGGGGATGAAGTTCTCGATGCACCCGACGAAGCAGTAGTTCCGGGCGTCCTCGAGGGAGTAGCCGTGCCGGTGCAGGGCGGGAATGTTCACGCGGTCGTTCATCAGGGCGGGATAGCCCAGTCCCGTGCCGATCACCTGGAGGCATTCGTCGAGGAATTTGTCCGGCATGCCCTCGTGCAGACGCGCGGAGAGGTTCGGACCTGGGACGCAGCAGTCACGCACGGCGTGTAAAACCGCGTAGGAGAGCTCGTTGATCCCCTCGTCTCCCTCGGGCGTGATGCCGCCGATGCAGATGTTCACGATGTCGTCGCCGAGCTCCCTGATCTTGATGAACGCACAGCCGAGCATATCCTCCGCGTCCTCGACGGTGAGGGTCCCGGCGTCGATGTCATGGCGGTAGAAGGGATAGAGATACTGGTCGATCCGGCCGAGCGCCATCGCGTACTTGCCCTGATACACAAAGGCAAGATGGATGAGCCAGACGAGGTTCAGAGCCTGCCGGAAAGTGACCGGGGGCTTCCACGCAGCGAGGTCGAGGTCGGCGGCAAGGGCGGCAAGCTCCGCGCGGCGTTCGGAATCGTCCGTGCGGGCGGCAGCCTCGAGGGCGGCTTTGGCGTAATTGCGGACATAGACGGAGAAGCCGGTCAGGACTTCCTTCTGCGCGGTGAGGTATTCCGCCTTGTCGGGCTCGTTCCGGTGCACGAGGAGGGATTCCTCGATCCGTGCCATCGTGCCGGAGACACCCTCGTTCAGAAAGCGGTCATAGCCCGGGGCGAAGTGGTCGGAATTGTTCCAGAATCCGATGTTGCCGTAGGAGCCGAGGATGCTTCTCGCTTTTTTCAGCTCTCTCTCGTCGTATTCCGTCGTGTAGTTCCCTCGTTTCGATCCGGCGATCCGGTCGTACTCGTACACATAGGCGGGGAAGTTCTCGAACCACGCCCGCTGTGCAAGAGCACCCGCCGTCAGCGGAGACTTGTCGAAATTCTGCCGGTAGGAACGGAACCGGATCAGATCCGACACGCACGGCTCGCCCTCCGGCGGAATATTGATGAGCTTTTTCAGTTCTGGCAGATTTCTCATGATGCGCACCTCATGATGCGTTCGGAACGATGATTTGCTGCTTCCGGCTTATCCGCTCCCGCCGTCCGGGATTTTCGGGATGCGGTAAAAAAACGTGCCGGAACGCCCGTACAACCATAGCATAGCAAAAAAGGGAGTGTTTGTCAATCACCCCGGGCGATTCTTTCCCATAATAACCGGACGATTCTGCTGTGCTTTATTAACAAAGAGACTTGTAATTTTTTTGCGGTTTCTGATGCACTTTACACAAACGAGAAGCACGGAAAGGAGGGAGCGGGGCATGGACGAGGTTCAGGTTGAACTGCATACGGTTCCGCGCATTTTTTTGCGCACATGCACGCAACAGACCATTATCATCATCGGTTTCCGACGGAAATCTGGGGAAAAATCAGGATCTCCACGGAGCTGACGTATCTGCTCGAGAGCAGCGTCGACCTGGTGAACGTCCTGCCCGGCGGCTTGAAAACCGAAGCCTGCGTATCTCAGGACAGCGTGATCCTCACGGTTTACGAGCATCCGTTGGACTATACCTCGCCGGGCTTTCACCGGCACGCGACGGTCGGTTTCCTTGTCGAATACGACTATACGCGGGAAGGCGGGCTGATCCTGCCGCGGTACTTCTCCTTCGGAACGCCGCAGAATCCCGTGTGGCCGGTGTTTGAGCAGCTGATCTATCAGTATGGCGTCGATCCGGTTTCCCCGGTGAACAAGGCTCTGCTCTTCGAGCTGATCGGAAAGGTTTCCGCCCTGTCCCTCATGGAAAAGCAGGCGAAACAGCCCGGGCAGACAATCTATGTGCGGAAGGCGCAGAAGATCATGCTTCGCATTTCCTTCCTAAATTCGTGTGAACACACGATCATCTCACAGCGCGGCCTGGAGCGTCTCCTCTTCTGCGATCTCGGACCACCGCCAGAGCCGCTCGGGATGGTATTTCACCGTGCTGATGTCCTTCAGAATCATCTCCAGACACAGCCCGTTCGACTTTGCCGCGTCGATGGTGCGCCTCAGATCCGCCCGGACGGCGTCCTCGTCGAAGGAGGATCCGGCCAGGAGGGCGGGGGTGGGCTTGTTGGACATGATGTACTTCGGGTCCAGCCGCTCGGCAAACTTCTCCCGGTCGCTCCAGGGACTGCAGGAGATCTTCCGGATGTTGGGCATTCTGCAGATGACGTCCAGCCGGTCGTCCAGCCGGTCGCAGCAGCCGTAGTAGATCGCGCCGAAATGGGGGAACAGCCGCTGCATGTACGGCACCTCGAACTCCGCCGTGATGGCCGGGGATACCGAGGTGAAGAGCTGAGCGAGACCGAAGGCCCAGCCGTCATGGGTGGTGGGATGGGCGCGGTCGCACTCCGGCCCCGGCAGGTCGTCCAGGAAGGTGTAGGAGCAGTGGCACATGTTGCAGTCCACATCGTAGAGTCCGAGGCGGTTGATCTGTTCGATCTGGTCCAGAGTGGCTGTCGTCAGCCGATCCATGATGGCGTGCATCATCTCCGGCCGGTCCATCAGCTCTATGTAGCAGTTCTCCACGCCCATCCACTGGGTAATGAAGTCCCACAGTCCCAGGTGCAGGATGAAGCCGCCGAACCGCACCGGAGCGATCCCGGCGAAGATGTCCTCCGCCGCCGCTCTGACCTCTGCCTCCGCCGCCCGGTCCACGTTCACCTGAGGCGTTTGGATTTTCTCCACGTCCTCGGGTTCCTCGAACTGGTTGACGAACCGCTGGGCCACTACGCTGTTGGTCTCGTCCGTGGCCAGGGTCTCCTTCACGTATCCCAGCCCGTAGCCGGTGTTGGAGATGGGGCGGGGGATCAGGATATATGGGTTGAGGACCATGTCGGCGGGCAGATGCTCCCATTTGTAGATCTCCGACCGCAGACCCCACTCCACCCCGCGGAAATAGGGATCCTCCACCGTGCAGTTCAGAAAGCCGTCCACGTCCAGCTCGTTCCAGGGCATCTGATCGATGGCCAGCATGGGCTTTTTCATGTTCAGCCGGTTCAGGGCGCGCCACAGCTCCCGCTTCTCGTCGTTCTTCGCGGAGAGCGCATAGGTCATGTAGGTCTCTGCCAGCGCTCTCAGCGTGTTCCGGTCCTTTTCCGATACGTTCATGGTCAAATCTCCCCCTGTTTCTGTTCGATGCCGGATGAGCCGCCGTTACACGCGGATTCCGACGATCCGGTACTCTCCTCCGCCGAAGCCCACGTTCCTCCGCCCGCGGATCTCGGTCCCGTGCTCCGTGAAGGACAGGCGCAATACCGTCTCGAAGGGCGTCAGGACATGGCAGACGTGCAGGATCAGCCTGTCCCCGGTTTTCGCCGCCCGGACGGAGGAGTCCGCGCCCTCCGCGCTCATCCAGTCATCAAACGCCAGCGGATACGCCTCGGCCTTCTCCCCGTTCCGGAACACGATCCGGTCCGCCGTGACCTCCATCGTGTCCATCCCGAGGGGATTGTCCCCCTGCAGGCGGAAGACGCCGGTCCAGGAATCCTCGGGAACGGGAGAGGAGACGGAGATCCCATCCTCCTCCCAGCAGGCGGGCGTCTTCGTGTCAGCCAGCCTTGCCGCAAGCGCTCCGTCGGAGGAGGGCAGGGGCTCGTCTCCGACGCAGGGAAGCAGATTCTCCCAGAGAGAGTTCATCACCGCCCCCATGTCGTCCACGCCGCTGTTGATGGCGACCACCATATCCTGCTTCGGCATGACGATGCAGTACTGTCCGAAGGCTCCGTCGCCCCGGAACACGCCCTCCGGACGACACATCCAGAACTGGTACCCGTATCCCGCGCCCCAGTCGGAGTTGTCGCCGCCGTGGTTCCGGTTGTCGGACCAGGGCGTGGAGGCGTCGCGGATCCACTGCTCGTTCAGCAGCTGAACGCCGTTCCATTTTCCGCCCTGCAGGTAGAACTGCCCCAGCTTCGCGATGTCCTCCACCCGGACGTTCAGGCCGAAGCCGCCCGTGGCCACTCCGGAGGGGGATTCCTCGAACCAGATGTCCGGGCTCATCTCCAGAGGATCCATGAGCTTTTCCCGGAGCCAGGCCAGAAGCTTCTTCCCGGTGACCTTCTGGACCACGGCCGCCAGCATGTAGGTGGCGAAGGTGTTGTAGAGGAAATGCGTCCCGGGCTCGTATTCCACGTAGCTCCGGAGGAAGACCTTCTCCCAGCAGTCCCCGGACCACCGCGGCTCCTCCCCGTGGCCGGTGTTCATGGTGAGCAGATGCTTCAGCGTCATCTTCTTCATGTTTTCACAGGGCTCGGCGGGCAGAAGCTCCGGGAAGAAGTCGATCAGCCGGTCCTCGACCCGGAGCAGACCGTCCTGAACGGCAAAGCCCACCGCCGTGGACGTGAAGCTCTTGCTCAGGGAGAACAGCATGTGCAGATTGTCCTTCGACCAGGGAGCGAAGGAAGCCTCCGCGATGACCCTTCCGTGACGGAGGATCATCAGGTCGTGCATGTGCAGGCGCTTCGCCTTCATGTCGTCGAGAAACCGGACGATCCCTTCTCCGCGGACGCCGGCGCTTTCGGGCGTAATGTGGTTGAACATCGGATACCTCCTGAAAACGATCGAATTTGGGTCCTCTCAGTCTATTATACCGCGCGCGTCCCGGTCCGTCAAGGGCGGATTTCGTTCCGGACAAGGACCTCCGTCCCATCCGGAACCTCGATCTTCCAGCCGTCGAGGGAGCCCTCGTATACCGTCAGCGTACACTGTCCCTCCGCGAACTCCGCCAGAGCCGAGCCGAAGCAGGTCACCACGGGCACCGTCAGCGGCTCGCAGCAGGGAGCGAGACGGATGGTCCTGTTCTCCGCGTCCACGACCAGCCCCGCCGCCGCGGTCATGGTGGTCCAGGAGGACAGGGGACGGGTGTAGCGGAAGCCGCATTCCCAGTGATTCCACAGCGCGCCGAACCGCCGCTGGTTTTCGTGGATGGTCCCCACGACGGCATCCGCGTCAGCCCGGTCTCCCACCGTCAGAGCCAGCGCGGCCACGGCGTATCCGATGCCCGTCCAGTTGGCCTCCGCCTGACAGTTCCGGTAGGTCATGAGATGGACGGGATCTCCGGGGGTGGCGTTGACGAGCCCGCCGTCCGGGGTGTAATTGTCCTCCATCACCGCGTCCAGCACCCGGCGCACCCGCTCGTCCGTCAGGTTCTTCCCGATCCCGGCGGCGCGGAGGAACCATTCTCCGTCCAGCTGATCCGTCATGAGGGAGCCGTCCTCCTCCTCGTCTCCCCGTCTCCACAGCCGGTAGAACCGCCCGTTCCAGAGGAGCTTTTCCAGCGAAAGAAGTCCCTTTTCCCGGAGGGTCTTCCATTCCCTCTCCCTGTCCCCGTCGTTCATGACATGGGCCAGTAGCTCGGCGGCGCGGAGGGCGGAGAGCCACAGCACGGCGATGTAGGCGGGGGTCCCCGAGAAGTTCCAGGCGTCGTAGGTGTTCCGCTTTGTTCCGCGGTCCGGCAGTCCGTCTCCGTCGCCGTCCAGCTCCAGTATGGAGTCCATGGCCTTTTTCACCGGTCCCCAGAGCCGCTCCAGATACCCTCTGTCCCCCGTGTACAGATAGTCCCGGCAGACCATCAGCACGAACTGGTTGTTCATGTCCACCCGGTCGAAGCCGTTGTCCACGTGGTCCAGATCCGGGGTAAAGAAGTGATGCACGCGCCCGTCCTCCCGCTGATGCGCCGCGCCCATCTCCATCTGCTTCAGCTGAAGATCCGGGAACAGCGCCAGGAGTCCGAAGGAGGCGTGATAGGTGATGTCCGTGGTGTGGAAGCCGCAGTAGCCGAGCCCCTCCCAGAGCCCGAATTTCCCGTCCCGCAGGTACCAGGAGTCCTTCACGAGGGTGGACAGCTGTCCGCTCCAGGCGTCGGGATAGACCGCGGGGAGACTCGTGCGGTACAGCAAATCGGCGAACCGGACCGCTCCCCCCTGAATGCGCTCCCGTCCCTCCGAGAGAAACCGGTTGACCTCCAAGGCGTCTGAGAAGCGGTTCTCGTACCAGTGGCCCAGGCGGTTGTGATACTCTCCCCAGTGATTCGGGAAGAACCAGGAGAGGATGAAGCGGACCGTGCGGCTCTCCCCGGGGGCCAGGGTCGTACGGCTGCAGAGGGCGCAGGCTCCGAACCGCTCCCCCATCCGGTTCATGGCTCCCCGGCAGACTCCGAGGAAGGTCTCCTTATCCGAGCGGTCCGCTGGGTAAGCCGGATTCAGGGTCCGCACCCGCTCCAGGATGGACCGGGCGAAGGGATAGGCGGCGAGGTCCGAGATCCGCTTGTCGAGGGCTTCGTCGGTGAGCTCGTCCGTCCGGTCGGGCAGGGGCTCGGGACGTCTTCCCGCGGCGGTGTCCGGAAGGGAGCCTGTCTCGCGGAAGCCGAACAGGAACGACTCCTGAGTCACGCCCAGCGGGGATCCCGAGATGTATTCCCGGAGGAAGCGGAAGTGCTCCCCGGCGATGCAGGTGATCCCGTCCCCCTCCGCGGACAGGCAGAGGGATCCCCGGTCGGCCTCCCGGCTCCTGTCCTCCCAGGGCTCGGCGGGGATCGGCCGGATCACGATTTCCTTTTTACGGGAATCCCCGTATACCTCGTTTTCACAGCCGTCCCGATTGCAGAAATCCGGCACCAGGGAGGACAGCAGGCTCACCGTCACGGGCTTGTCCGAGGGATTCGTCACCGTGAAGTCCAGATAGAAG
>CACYWX010000058.1 GCA_902778205.1 uncultured Ruminococcus sp.
TCGACCTCGGCCACGTCGCCGTGGTTCAGGTAGTTGAAGTAGCGGAACATGGTGTAGCCGTAGTTGTTCTCGAAGTCGCCCTCGGTCACGACGGTGTATTCCGTCTCGGAAGCGGCGGCTTCGTCGGATTCCCAGATGGTCTCCCAGTCTTCGCCGTTGTTGGAGCCCTCGATGCAGGCGCCGGCGAACCGGTCAAGCCAGCCGGAGCGGGACAGGATGGCGACCTTTTCCAGGATGTAGGGCTCGTCGAACTGCATGCCGCAGTAGCCGTCGCCCACGCCCAGCGGGTCGAAGAAGGTGGCGGGGTTGCCGTCGAACGCGGAAGCCGCGCCGGAAGCAGCCGTGCCGTCCCAGCCGGTCTCGTTGCCGATGACGGTGCCGATCATGGCGTTGCCGGATTCGCCGGAGGCGGGATAACCGGCGGGAACAGCGGCGGCGGAGGTGGCTTCAACCGTCGGAAGAGCGGCGGCCAGGCCGTCCGGAATGGCGTACACATACACCCAGTAGGTGTCGCAGGACTTCAGCGTGCTGTCGTCCATGTCGGTGGGAGCGTAGACGTAGAAGCTGTGCTTGCCCTTGGTGGTCTCGAAGGTGGAGAGCACGAAGGCGTGATCGTCGCTCTCCATCAGGTCGATGTAGTGGCGGTTGGTGCCCTCGGCATCGTCCAGAGCCCAGTCGACGCCGCGCTCGGCGCCCTGTCTGGCCACGTACTCGATCATGAAGAGGTAGGTGCCGTCGGCGGGAGCCTCAAAGTCGTACCACACGCAGGTGTCGCGCTTGACGCAGTAGCCGGAGCCGCCGGACGCCAGGTTGAAGAGGTCCGTGCCGATCTCGCCGCGGTAGCCGGAGATCTCGTCCATGTCGGAGTTCACGTCCACCAGGCACTCGCCCTTGATCTCGGGCTGTTCGGTGTAGAAGCGGTATTCGCCTCTGACCTCCACCGCGCCGTCGTTGATCTCGACGGGAGCGGCGGGAACGTCGGCGGAGCAGAGAACCAGCTCGGAGACCTGGAAGGTGCCGGAATCGGTGCCCATGGCCTGGAACTGGAAGTACTGATACGCCTCGGTGGGATTGATGGAGGCGGCGTAGTAGGTGAAGTCGGTTTCCTCGAAGAAGGCGTCGTCGCCCTGCGCGATGGCCGTCCAGTTCTCGCCGTCGGCGGAACCGAAGATGGCCCATTCGTTGGGGCTTCTGCCGTTGTAGGAGGAGTTGTCGTTGGCCGTCGCCATGATGATGCCGTTGACGGACACGGGAGCATCGGTCTTGGCGATGGAGATGGCCGGGAAGTTGGAGGTGCAGAACTTGGTGGCGGTGTCGTTGTCCCAGAGGTTCATCGCGCCCTCACCGCCGTTGCCGGAGGTGCCGCTGACGTAGGTGTAGCTCATGATGGGCTGAGTGCCCAGCGCCTTGGCGGCGGATTCGGCGTCGTCATAGGACTTGCCGTCGTTCTTCAGAGCGGTGCCTTCGGGGATCTCGCGTTCCTCGGCGGCAGCTTCCGGCGGCGGGGGAGCTTCGGTGGAGCCGGGCTTGACCGCGTCGGCCTTCAGGGCGTTCTCAGCGGTGATCAGCTTGGAGGCGTCGTACGCGCCGATCTTTTCATAGTCGGCCATGGTGCCCAGGAAGACGTGGGTGGTCTTGCCGATGTCCAGTCCGGAGACGCCCTCGATCTGGAGGTTCAGAACGGCGTCGTAAGCATCCGCCAGGGAGATGCCGTACATCTGGGCGAGGATGCGGATGGAAACGTCGGTGGAAACGGAGCAGTTGGGCATGATCTCGTAGTCCTCGTACATGCCGATGGCGCCGTTGTTGCCTTCCATGAAGTAGGTGGTGTCGTCGATGGTTTCGCCGTTGCCGTTGTTCATGATGATGGTGGCAAAGGCGCCGGCGGCCTTGGCGTTTTCATTCTTCACGGTGAAGGTGGAGGAACCGCGGGAGATCAGCGCGATCTTGCCCTCGGCCCCGGTGCAGTCCTCGCCGATGTCGAAGAAAGCGGCCTCATACCAGCCGGGATTCAGGTTGGTGATCAGAGAGGATTCGATGGGCTGTTCCGCAAGCCCGGTGGGGGTGGAGGCGGAATCGGGGTTCCAGGAGGGGCCGCCCTGATTGCCGCTGACCGTGCCGTCCTCCAGAACGACGATGTACTCGTCCGTGGTGCCGGGATCGATGTTATAGTCGAATTCCGGGGACCACCACGTCTGGTCGTTCTCATCCCATGTCATAACCACAGCGCCGGCAGTGGCTGCCAGAGCCGCGAGCATGAAGACGGACAGCAGAATGGAGAGGATCTTCTTCATAAGTGTACCTCCATGATGATGGACTGCGGCAGTTGTTTCCCGCCGCCGGATGGAATGGACGGCCTCCGGAAGGGATCTCTTTGTCAGGGAAGCGCTCCCCCGCCGGTTGATCCTTCCGCGGACCTGTCTGCGCCTATTATATCATCCGGAGAAACTAAAGTCAATGAAAAAAGTGTAATCTGTTTGAAAAAAACGCCGCGGGAATGTATAAAAATTCACCGATCGGCGTATATATGCATCAATTTTACGTTATTTTTGTCGTTTCTCGACGGTTGTATACATTCTCTGTACGGGAAATCAATCTCTCTCCCCGTCGTTCTCCCGGGCTTCGTCTGCGGACTGACGGGCCAGGGTCAGCAGATTCCGCGGGAAGAGGGGCGCGCAGACCAGCTCCGCCATGGAACGCGGCAGGGGAGAGGAGCCATTCAGCCGGATCAGCCTCCGGTTGAGCTCCAGGCGCTCCCGGCTGTCCCGGAGGGCCCCCCGGATTTTGGGACGGGGAACCTCTTCCAGCCGCTCCATCAGGGCGTCCAGGGTGCCGAATTCCCCCAGCAGGGCGGCGGCGGTCTTCGGTCCCACGCCCGGAACGCCCGCGATGTTGTCCGAAGCGTCCCCCACCAGGCACTTCCAGTCTGCGAACTGATCGGGCCGCACGCCGTATTTTCCGTACACCTCGTCCGGCGTGACCAGCCCGCATCCGCCGTTCGTATACCGGACCACGGAGATCCGCTCCCCAACCAGCTGCCAGTAATCCCGGTCCGTGGACAGGATCATGACCCGCCAGTCCTCCCCAGCGGAGAGGGCGTAGGAGGCGATGAGATCGTCGGCCTCGCAGCCCCTGGCCTCCGCGTGAGGGATGCCGCATTCGTCCAGGGCCAGACGTATGGCCGGGATCTGGGTGAAGGGCAGCTCATCCGGCGGGACCTCGGACCAGTCGGGGCGGTTGGCCTTGTACTCCGCGGACAGGGAGCGCCGGTCCCCGCAGTCCTCCGTGTCGAAGAGGACCAGTGCGCGGGAGGGCTCGAGCTCGCTCACCACGGCGGCCATGGCGTTCAGAAAGCCGTATACTGCGTTGTACCGGACTCCCTCCCGGGTGCGGAAGTGATCCGGCATGCCGTAGAACATGCGGAAGAGGAGATTGTGCCCGTCCACCAGAAGAAAGGTTTCCATTTATATATGCACCCCTGTCAGCCGTTTTCGACATTGTACCACAGCCCGGGGGGATTTGCAAGTCCGGCGGAGGTCCGGGGAAGGGGAGGATTTTTTCGGGGAAATTTTTACAAAACCTCTTTACAAAACGGGAGGGCTGTGCTATAATACAATCTGCTGACCGCCCTTAGCTCAGCCCGGATAGAGTACCGGATTCCGATTCCGATGGTCGTGGGTTCAAATCCCTCAGGGCGGGTGCGAAAGAGCTGCCGTTTCGGGCAGTTCTTTTTTTGTCTCCGGATAGTGACGCTTGTCGCCGCAAGGTGAATTCTGGCTTTTTTGACGGAAAAATGGCGGGAAGGTCTTGACGGGACGGCTAAATGTGAATATAATATAAATGAAATCGAACGGGACTTCCGGGGGACCATATGAGAAGGATTGCGATACTGTTGTCCATGCTTCTTCTGACGGTCTCTTTTTCCGTGCTCTCAGCAGGAGCGGCCGAGTGGAACGAAACCATGGCGGCGGGCGAGGTCCTGTATCGTCAGTCCTTCGCGGATCTCTTCCATTATGATAAAAGCGGCTTCCGCACGGGTACCTCCACGTCCGAGGGCGCCACGGTGGAGATCCGGGACGGCGCTCTGCAGATCCGGGTGCTGGACGGAGGCCGCGCGTACGTGATGATGCCCGCCGTGACCAGAGGCCCCTCCTATACGGCGGAGTTCACCTTCCGGTTCACACAGAGCGGCATGGAAAACGGCTCCCTGTCCTTCCTTGTGACCTGCCGCGGTGAGGAGCCCACCAATATCACCTCCCTGGTCATCCGCTCCGACGGCACCGTGGACGATTTTCCGGCTCCCTCCGAGGAGGTTTCGGCGGCGATCCGGGGCGGAAAGACCGTGACCGTGGAGATCCCCGTGGAGGAAGGCGCGGTCCACCGGATGAAGCTCACCGCCGGGGACGCCTCCTGTACCCTGGAGCGGTCCGACGTGCTGATGATCAACCAGGGAACCATGGGCTTCTCGGTGCGGAATGACGGCGTGGCCGTAACGGACGTCTGGGTGATGAACGGATGCGGGTACGAGTCGAAGACCGGAAGCACAGCCTCCGCGGTCCGGGAGGATCCCGAGCCGGTCAAGGAAGCTCCGCCCGGGAACGGCGGCGGGAAGGAACCCGGCGAAACCGCTCCGAAAACCGGCGAAAAGCCCCGGTTCAAGATCTACCAGCAGGTCGCAGCAGTCACCGGCGCGGGAGCCGTTGTGCTGAGCTGCGGCCTTTCTCGTGGGAGAAAGCTCCGGCGCGGACAGGACTGAGAAAAACGAAAGACAGATTCAACAAACAGGACAGCGGAATGCTAACGCATTTCCGCTGTTTTTTATGAAATCCACTGACGTTCACTATTTATTAACAAATAATTAACAGTATGTTCTTGAATACGGGGCCTGAAAATGGTACATTATAGGCACAGGTTAGCACTCAGGAAGCGAAAGTGCTAATCCAAACCCGGAGATCCGGCTCAGACCGGTCCGGGTACGCCGGCGAAAGGGGGGCGGAGGCTGTGAGCGGCGGAGAAAAGAAGCTGAACGAACGGAAGAAGCTGATCCTGAAGGCGATCGTGGAAGCGTATATTGCCAACGGCGAGCCGGTGGGAAGCAAATATCTGACCACCAATAAGCAGATCGCCTGCTCCTCTGCTACTATCCGCAACGAAATGGCCGAGCTGGAGGAGATGGGATACCTGGAACAGCCCCATACCTCGGCGGGCCGGATCCCCTCGGAGGCCGGATACCGGTTCTATGTGGACCAGCTTATCGACCGGTACAACCTGACCCAGAGCGAGATCGACGAGCTGAAAACGGCGCTGAGACAGAAGCGGAGCGAGCTGGACGCCATCATGCAGACGGCGGCGGCTCTGGCGGCTAAGCTGACCAATTACACCGCCCTGTCCGTGAAGCCCCGTCAGGCCCGGATCACCGTGAACCGCTTCGAGATCATGCGGCTGGACGAAACCACGGCGGTGCTGATCATGCTGATCGGCGGAACGGTGAAGACAAAGTACATCCGCTCCGGCCGTCCGATCCCTCCCGACGCGGCCATGCTGCTGGCGGGAGCGCTGAACGCGAAGCTGACCGGCCTCACGGCGGATGAGATCACCATGCCGATCCTCATGGAGACGGAGCGGATCATGGGGGAGTACGATTTTCTCGTGAGCCCCGTGGTGAAGGCCGTCTGCGAGACCATTTCGGTCTTCGACGGAGGCGAGCTGCGGTTCGAGGGCATCAACAAGCTCCTGTCCTTCCCGGATTACTACGACATGGACCGTCTGCGGGAGATGCTGGCGCTGTTCGAGAAGAAGGAGACCCTGCTTGAGGTTCTCTCCGACGAGACCCGGAAGGACGACCAAGTGCAGGTTTTCATCGGCCGGGAAAACGTGGTGAAGGTCATGGACAATTCCACGCTGGTCTTCAAGACCGTCAGCCAGAACGGCCGTCCCGTGGGCGCCATCGGCATCATCGGTCCCACCAGGATGGATTACCGCCGGGTCATCGCCACCATCGACAGTCTGACAAGGAGCGTGACCGACGCGCTGGGCAGTCCCAGGGACGACGGATAGAGCGCCCGACAATTTGAGCCTGAACGAACGGATTGACCGAACGGAGATCATATAATATGGAAGACAACAAGAAGAAGGAAGAGGAGCTCCGGGAAGAGGAGCCTCTGACGGAGGAAGCTCCGGGGGACACTTCCGGGGAGGCCGGGGAGGATGCGGAAAACACCTCCGGGGACTGCGCGGAGAACGAAACCCGCGAGGACTCCGGCGCGGAACCCGAGGCAGGTGCGGAGCAGCCCTCCGAGCCCGAGCCGAAGGGACGCCGGGGAGAGGTCCGGAAGCTGAAAAAGGAGCTGGAGGAGACGAAGAAGAAGCTGGCGGAGGAGACAAAGCGCGCCGCGGAGGCCGAGGACAAGGCACTCCGGCTGGCGGCTGAATACGACAACTTCCGCAAGCGCACCCAGAGCGAAAAGAGCGGCATCTACGCGAATGCCGTGTCCGATACCCTCAGCGGCCTGCTCCCCATCATCGACAATCTCCAGTATGCCGCGAAGTATTCCGGCGGGGACGCCGAAAAGGTGGCCGAGGGGCTGACCATGATCCTGTCGAAGCTGCCGGAAACCCTCGAAAAGCTCGGCATCAAAGCCTTCGGAGAGGTGGGGGAGACCTTCGATCCCGCGCTCCACAACGCCGTCATGCACGTGGAGGACGAGAGCCTCGGCGAGGGCGAGATCGTGGAGGTGCTCCAGCAGGGGTACATGTACGGAGACAAGGTGCTCCGGTACGCCATGGTCAAGACGGCCAACTGACACCGGACGGATTCCGGTTCTGAACTACGTTAAAATTTATCTGCATATATACGGAGGAACACTGTTATGGCAAAAATCATCGGCATAGATCTCGGTACCACCAACTCCTGCGTCGCCGTGTACGAAGGCGGCGAGCCCGTCGTCATTCCGAATCCGGAAGGCGCGAGAACCACTCCGTCCGTCGTGGCGTTCTCCAAGACCGGCGAGCGTCTGGTGGGTCAGGTCGCCAAGCGGCAGGCCATCACCAACCCGGACCGCACCGTTTCGTCCATCAAGCGTCACATGGGCTCCGACTACAAGGTCACCATCGACGACAAGCGGTACACTCCTCAGGAGATCTCCGCCATGGTGCTTCAGAAGCTGAAGGCGGACGCGGAATCCTATCTGGGCGGCACGGTATCCCAGGCGGTCATCACCGTCCCGGCGTACTTCACCGACTCCCAGCGGCAGGCCACCAAGGACGCGGGCAAGATCGCGGGCCTGGAGGTTTTGAGAATCATCAACGAGCCCACGGCGGCGGCTCTGGCCTATGGCGTGGATAAGGAAAACACCGAGCAGAAGATCATGGTCTTCGACCTGGGCGGCGGCACCTTCGATGTGTCCCTGCTCGAGATCTCCGACGGCGTGTTCGAGGTGCTGGCCACCAACGGCGACACCAAGCTGGGCGGCGACGACTTCGACCAGCGCATCATCGACTGGATCGCCGAGGAATTCAAGAAAGAAAACGGCGGCATCGACCTCCGTCAGGACAAGATGGCGCTTCAGAGACTGAAGGAAGCCGCCGAGAAGGCCAAGATCGAGCTGTCCGGCGTCACCTCCTCCAACATCAATCTGCCCTTCATCACGGCGGACGCCACCGGCCCGAAGCACTTCGACGCCACCCTGACCAGAGCGAAGTTCAACGAGCTGACCGCCGACCTGGTGGAGCGCACCATGGGTCCCACCAGAAAGGCGCTGGCTGACGCGGGCCTCTCCGTTTCCCAGATCGACAAGGTCCTGCTGGTGGGCGGCTCTACGAGAATCCCCGCCGTGCAGGAGGCCGTGAAGAACTTCACCGGCAAGGAGCCCTTCAAGGGCATCAACCCCGACGAGTGCGTGGCTGTGGGCGCGGCGATCCAGGCGGGCGTTCTGGGCGGCGAGAAGAAGGATCTGCTCCTTCTGGACGTGACGCCTCTGTCCCTGGGCCTCGAGACCCTGGGCGGTGTGTTCAACCGCATCATCGACCGCAACACCACCATCCCGGTGAAGAAGAGCCAGATCTACTCCACCGCCGCGGACGGCCAGACATCCGTTGAGATCCACGTCCTGCAGGGCGAGCGCGAAATGGCCTCGGGCAATACCACTCTGGGCCGCTTCATCCTGGACGGCATCACCCCCGCACCCCGCGGCGTTCCTCAGATCGAGGTCACCTTCGACATCGACGCCAACGGCATCGTGAACGTCACCGCCGTCGACAAGGGCACCGGCAAGGAACAGCACATCACCATCACCTCCTCCACCAACATGTCCAAGGAGGACATCGACAAGGCCGTCCGGGAAGCCGAGCGGTTCGCCGAGGAGGACAAGAAGAACAAGGAAGCGGTCGAAATCAAGAACCGCGCCGAGCAGGTGATCTACCAGAGCGAAAAGAGCCTGTCCGACATCGGCGACAAGGCCTCCGACAGCGACAAGGAAGCCGTGCGGTCCGCCATCGACAAGCTGAAGGAAACCATGAAGGGCACCGACACCGAAGCCATCAAGGCCGATACGGACGCTCTGGAAAAGGCCTTCTATCCCATTGCGGAGAAGCTCTACCAGCAGCAGCAGGCGGCGGGCGGCGCGGATGCCCAGAACGGTCCTCAGCCCGGCGGCACCACCGAGCAGGGTCCCGACGGCACCTACTACAGCACCGATTTCCAGGACAAGAGCGATAACTGATACCGCGCAGAACGGAAAAGGGCGGAGGGAGTTTCTCTCTCCGCCTTCTATCGGTAAAGGGGACGGATCCCCTTGCCGGACATCATTCAGACGATTCCCCATGAAGGGAGACTGACAGCCATGGCAGATACCAAAAGAGACTATTACGAGGTCCTGGGCGTAGACAAGAGCGCGGACGACGCGGCCATCAAGAAGGCGTACAGGGCCCTGGCGAAGAAATACCACCCGGACCTGAATCCCGGCGACAAGGAGGCCGAGCAGAAGTTCAAGGAGGTCAACGAGGCCTACGACGTGCTGTCCGATCCGGATAAGCGGTCCAAGTACGACCAGTACGGCCACGCTGCCTTCGATCCGGCCTCCGGCATGGGCGGCGGCGCGGGCTTCGGCGATTTCGGGTTCGACATCAGCGACATTTTCTCCAGCTTCTTCGGCGGCTCCGCGTCGGGCGCGTCGAGGAGGAACGGCCCCATCCGCGGCGACAACGTGAACGTGCGGCTGACCCTGACCTTCGAGGAGGCCGTGTTCGGATGCAGGAAGGACGTCACCTACTATAAGATCCAGCAGTGTCCCGACTGCAAGGGCTCCGGCGCGGCTCCGGGCACGTCCCCCAAGACCTGCGCGGCCTGCGGCGGGTCCGGTCAGGTCCGGGTCCAGCAGCGCACCATCTTCGGCATGATGCAGTCCACCAAGCCCTGCGACGTGTGCCACGGCACCGGCAAGACCATCGAGAACAAGTGCTCCCACTGCCGCGGAACGGGCTTCGAGCGGGTGCAGAAGACCCTGGAGGTCAACATCCCCGCCGGCATCGATGACGGACAGCAGATCGCCCTGCGGTACCAGGGCTCCGACGGCATGAACGGCGGACAGGCGGGAGACCTGAACATCATCATCAGCGTCCGTCCCCATTCCGTGTTTGAGCGGGACGGCGACGACCTGTACTGCGACGTTCCGATCACCTTCGCGGAGGCGGCGCTGGGCGCGGAGATCGACATCCAGACCCTGGAGGGGCCCCAGAAGTACACCATCCCCGAGGGGACCCAGACGGGCACCGTCTTCACCCTGAAGAACATGGGCGTGCAGCGGGTGAACAATCCGAAGATCCGCGGGAACCTGTACCTGACGGTGAACGTGGAGGTGCCGAAGAACCTGACCTCCGAGCAGAAGAGCCTTCTCGAAAAGTTCGCGGCCTCCTGCGGCGAATCCAATTATTCCAAGCGGACGGGATTCTTCAAGAAGCACAGAAAGAACGGAAACTGAGGAGCGGATATGGACGACAACAGCAGCTGGGTGCAGCTGAAGGTGGAATGCGCCGCCCGGGACGTGGACACGGTGTCCTCCGTCATGTCCATGGTGGACAACGGGCTCATGATCGAGGACAACTCCGACATCGACGACCTGATCAGGCACGGCATGTACGGCGAGCTCATCGACGAGAGCCTCCTGGAGGCCGACCGGACAAAGGCCGCGGTGTCGGTGTTCATCCCGGCCGTCAAGTCCCCGGCGGAGAGCGAGCTGTTCATCCGCCAGAGGCTCACGGACCTGGGGATCTCCTTCACCCTGACCCACTCGGGCATCCGGGAGGAGGACTGGGCGGACTCCTGGAAGCAGTATTACAAGCCCATCCGGACGGGTAAGCGGCTGGTGATCGTGCCCGTCTGGGAGACCTACGATCCGGAGCCCGGGGAGATCACCGTGCTGATGGATCCCGGTATGGCCTTCGGAACCGGCACCCACGAGACCACCCGCCTCTGCGCCGGATTTGTGGAGGAATACACGAAGCCCGGGTGCTCCGTGCTGGACGTGGGGTGCGGATCCGGCATCCTGGCCATCGCCGCGTCGAGGCTGGGGGCGGGGAAGTGCTTTGCCTGCGACATCGACCCCGTGGCGGTGCGTGTGGCGAAGGAAAACACCGAGCTGAACCATACGGACAACGTGACCTGCGTCGTCTCCGATCTGCTGAAGCAGGCGGAGAGGACGGAGGGCGGCTATGACCTGATCGTGGCCAACATCGTGGCGGACATCATCATCCGTCTCGCTCCCGACGTGGGGGATTACCTGGCTCCGGACGGGGTCTTCGTGGTCTCCGGCATCATCGCCGAGCGGGCGGAGGAGGTCCTCGGCGTGCTCCGGTCCTGCGGATACGCCGTGATGGACGAGCATTACGAAAACGGCTGGTACGCGGCCGCGCTGAAAAAGGCATAAAGAGGAGAAAACCGTCCCGTGTCGAGCGAGGCGGTTTTTTACCGTCATGAGACGGAGGAGGTCCATCCATGAAAAAAGCGGTTCTGTACATCCACGGCAGAGGCGGGAATCCGGGGGAGGCGGAGCATTATCGTCCTCTGTTCCCGGACTGTGACGTCTTCGGGGCGGAGTATGCCGGGGACACGCCCTGGGAGGCCGCGCCGGAGCTGAGCGCCTGCTTTGACGATCTGGCGATGCGGTACGGCTCCATCGTCCTGATCGCCAACAGCATCGGCGCGTACTTCGCGGTGAACGCTCTCCGGGACAGGAAACCGGAGCGGGCGTTCTTCATCTCTCCCGTCACTGACATGGAGGGGCTGATCCTTGGCATGATGGGCCGGGAGGGGGTGACGGAGGAGGATCTGGAGCGGAGGAAAACCGTCGTGACCGGCTCCGGAGAGGTCCTGTCCTGGGAGTACCTGACCTGGGTCCGGGCGCATCCGATCCGCTGGCAGGTCCCGACCCATATCCTCTGCGGAGAGCGGGACGGGCTGACGGCTCCTTCTTCCATGGCCCGGTTCGCGGAGGACTGCGGGGCGGATCTGACCGTCATGAAGGGCGGTGAGCACTGGTTCCACACGGCCCACTGGGCTCTTGACATGACCGAGCCCGGTGTGCTATACTCACTGTAAGAACGGAAATCGGGGGAGGGCTTCATGGAATCCGGCGTCATCTTCGATATCAAGGGCTTCGCGCTGAACGACGGGCCGGGGATCCGCACTACGGTGTTTCTCAAGGGCTGTCCCCTCCGGTGCCGGTGGTGCCACAATCCGGAGGGACTGTCCCCGGAGCCGGAGCTGTTCGAGAAAACGGCCCGCTGCCTGCATTGCGGGAAATGCCGCGTCCCCTGCTCCCATCCGGACTGTCAGCCCTTTGGACGGTGCCTGCACGTGTGTCCGGCGGGCGCGCTGGCGGTGGCCGGGACCCGGATGACCTCCCTCGCTCTGGCACAGCGGCTGGAGCGGGACCGGGACGTGTTCGGGGAGGACGGCGGCGTCACCTTCTCCGGCGGGGAGCCCCTGCTTCAGTGGCGGTTCGTCTGCGAGACGGCGGATCTGCTCCGGGAGCGCGGGATCCGGTGCGCCGTGGAGACCTCCTCCTTTGCCGGCGGGGAGGCGTATCGGGAGGTCCTTTGCCGGATGGACTACGTGCTGGCGGACTGCAAGCTCATGGATCCGGAGGCGCACCGGAAATACTGCGGCGTGCCGAACGAGGGGATCCTCTCCAACCTGCGGCTCCTCATGGACAGCGGAAAGCCCTTTCTGCTGCGGGTGCCGCTGATCCCCGGGATCACGGACACGGACGAAAACCTCGCGGCCATAGCCCGATTCGCGGGAGACGCCCCGGTGGAGCTGCTCCCCTACAACGCCATGGCCGGGGCGAAATATCCCTCCGTGTGCCGCGGCTTCGGGCTGGGTGAGCTGACGCGCCAGTCCCCGGAGGAGCTGGAGCGGATGAAATCCCTGTTCCGCAACGCCAGAGTGAGAAAGTAAAAAAACAACAGCCTCTTTCCGGGCGTACGGCGCATACGAATGCCGTATTCCGGGAGAGAGGCTGTTTCTTCATACCTTCAGAGGATCCCGCTGTCCAGCACTTCCCGGTGGGAGAGAGGACTGCCTGCCAGAATGGAGCCGGGCGCGTCGAAGGTCACGGGAGAGCCGTCCATGCGGGTCACCAGCCCTCCGGCCTCGGATACGATCAGGGTCCCGGCCGCCACGTCCCAGGGAGACAGCCGGTATTCGATGAATACGTCCAGGGTCCCGCAGGCCACCATGCAGAGGTCCAGCGCGGCGGAACCGCACCGGCGCACGTCCCGGGTCATGCGGAACAGGGAGGAGACAGCCCGGAAGGTGGGCTCCGCCAGCTCCTCCCGGTAATAGGGAGAGGTTCCGAAGCCGGCCAGGCTGTCGTGAAGAGCGCGGGCGGACACATGGATTGGGAGGTCCCTCCCGGTGCGGGTGTCCCTGACATATGCCCCCTGTCCGGCCTCCGCGTGGAAGAGACGGCAGTCGTAGGGATTGTAAACGGCGCCGAACGCCATGCGCCCGTGATCGCAGACGCCCACGGAGATGGCGCTGTACCGGTAGTTGTGGATGAAATTGGTGGTGCCGTCGATGGGATCGATGATGAGGGCAAGGGAGGACGCCAGAAGCTCCGTGTGGTTTTCCGAAGACTCCTCGCCGATGAAGACGGCCTCCGGCAGACGCTTTCCCAGCTCCCGGTAGAGATAGTCCTCCACGGCTACGTCGTAGGCGGTGACGAAGTTGGCGTCCCCAGGCTTGACCGTGACGGCGGCGTCGATGTCGTGGGCGGAGAGCATCAGGCGGGCGGCTTCCTCCATGACGGACAGAATGAATTCGTACATATACGCACCTCAGGCTTGAACGGTTTGATAAAACTGAATGCCGCCCCGGTCGGTCAGAGGATGGTCCTCCGCCAGCAGGGAAAAATCCGTTCCGGAAGCGTCCAGCATGCGGGACAGGGTCTCGGCGTATTCCATGGAGGACGGATCGCCGAAGAAGAACACCTCGGAACCGTTCTCCCCGCGCATGACTCCGGAGGCCCCGCCGAGAAAGCCCTGATCATACCCCGGCAGCAGGATGCCGTCGGAGGGGACCCAGGTTACCTCGTCCGAATACGGCCGGAGGGCCCGCATGATGCCCCAGTCCGAGGTCAGGAGCATGGACGGAAGCGGGATGCACGAGCAGGCGGCGTATCCCTGACGCACGTGGACGGACCGGATCCCGGCCTCCTCAGCCCGTCGCAGAAGCTCGGGGAAGAGGATGTCCAGCCGCCCGATCAGAAGGGGCTCTCCCTCCTCCCGCTTCCACACGAAGGCGTTGCATCCCGCGTCCTCCGGATAGACCGGAGAGCGGGGCGCGTCCGACAGAATCACGGGGAGCCCGGTTTTGCGGCTCAGCTCCTCCGTGAGGGCCGGGTAAGTCTCCGCGTACCGGCGGTGCAGGAACAGGGTCCCGGCGGCCTCGCACAGGATCATGTCCGGATGGCAGGCCACAGGCTCCGGCAGATCGGGATCCGGCGGCAGAGGGAGCACGTCGGCGCGCCTTGACAGCTTTGCCAGCTCCTTCTCCGGTACGGCGGAGGAGACCACGGCCAGGGGCTTCGATTTTGTTTCCTTCACAGCTCCTCCTCACGCGGTCTGACCGAATTGAATCTCACAGTTTCAATAAAATGATAAAACTCTCCGTGATGATTCAGGGAGAGTTTTGCTCATGCTCTGGATTCAGGCATCCGCTTCAACGGACACGGCAGGTTCCTTGACCGCGCGCTGCACCTTACCGGAACGCAGGCAGCGGGAGCAGACGGCCACGGTGGTATGTTTGCCGTCGACAACAGCCTTGACTTTTCTGATATTGGGCTTCCAAGCTCTGTTGGTCTTGCGGTGGGAATGAGAGTCGTTGTGACCGAAGGTCACGCCCTTGCCGCAGATTGCACACTTTGCCATTCTGATACACCTCCATCTTTGGGATTCTGACAAGTCAACATTGGTAATTATATCACAGGACTTCCGAAAAAGCAATAGGGAAACGTCGGTTTGATGCACAAAAAACGCAGATTTCCACACGCTTTTTTAGAGCGTCCCGATGAATTTCTCAATCCGGTCCAGGGCTTTTGCGATGTGCTCCACCGAATAGGCGTAGGAGATCCGGGCGAATCCCTCGCCGCAGTCGCCGAACGCCGTGCCGGGCACGATCACCACGCCCGCCTCCTCCATGAGCCTCCGGCAGAACACCTCCGAGGGCATCCCGAACCGGGAGATGTTGGGCCAGACGTAGAAGGCTCCCTCCGGATGGAACACGTCGATGCCCATATCCTGAAGCCCGCCCGTCAGATACCGGCGTCTCCGGTTGTACTCCGCCCGCATCTCGGCCACGTCGTCGTCCCCGTTCCGCATGGCGTCCACGGCGGCGAACTGGGAGGCCGTGGGAGCGCACATGATGGCGTACTGATGGATCTTCAGCATCTGCTTCGTGATCTGGGACGGGGCCAGGGTATAGCCCAGACGCCAGCCGGTCATGGCGTAGCTCTTGGAGAAGCCGCTGGCCACGATGGTGCGTTCCCGCATGCCGGGCAGGGAGGCGATGGACACGTGGTTCCGGCCATAGGTCAGCTCGCAGTAGATTTCGTCGGAAAGCACCAGCACGTCGGTGTCCCGCAGGACCTCGGCGATGGGCTCCAGATCCTCCTCGGTCATGATGGCGCCG
>CACYWX010000059.1 GCA_902778205.1 uncultured Ruminococcus sp.
CGTCGGTCTCGGTGAGCTTGGGATCCCGGTAGGAGGTGAACTGGACGTTGCCGGTGGAGCCGCCGAAGCCGCATCCGCAGCCGTACGCGCCGCCCTTGACCCGGATCTGCTGGTAGAGCCAGTCGGAGTTGACCGCCGTCTTCACCACCTGCATCGCGCCGGTGTAGGGGATGCCGTCGAAGCCCAGATTGCCGACTCTGGCCACGTACTGGACCTGGGACGGGATCAGGATGCCTTCGTTCTTCTTCACGGGGACGTATTCCTCCTCCTCGCCCAGGGACTCGTGGTTCAGGCCGCGGAGCCCCTCCATGAACGCCGGAAGCGCTTCCTCCATCTTCGCCGTGCCCGCTTCGTCGGAGGCCAGGCTGAGAAGCGCCCGGTCGGGATTGAAGACGTACTCCGCCACCCGCTTCAGATTGGCGGCGATCTCGTCCTTCTTTTCGTCGTAGCGGTCGCAGAGGTCCTTCAGGAAGAAGTAGAAGTCCAGCCCGCCGAGAGCCTGATCGTAGCAGTCGTACTTCGAGAAGTAGGACCGGGCGCGGGCGGCCGCCACGGAATTGCCGTTCGACATGATGCCCCGCTGACGGTCGGACTTCATCTCAACGAGGATGTTGCGGATCCGGTTCGCGTCGTCGAACTTCGAGGTGGCGGCGATCTCCAGCGCGGTCTTCAGGGCGAAGGGCACCTGGTCCGCCAGGGACTTGAAGTGGACGGCGAACATGGGCCGGTAGTCGTCCAGGGTCCCGAATTTCCGGGCGGTATAGGGCCAGAAGGACAGCCCGCCCAGATTCAGCCGGATGTCCACGGTCAGCTCGTCGTAGGTGTGGTCCGCGGTGTCCACCCGGGTGAGGATATTGCCCAGCAGGCCGAGATAGGGGACGTATTTGTGCGGGAGCTTTCCCACGTCGAAGTACATGTGGCCGTAGGTGATGCCGTTGGTGTCCACGGGATGGAACACGGTCTTCACGCCGCCCACGGTGCGCTCCTCGTTGAAGAAGGGGATCGTGTCCTTCGAGATGTCGCCGCGGCCGAGGGTGGGGATGCAGTTCAGCTCCGCCTCGTCGGGCTCGTGGGACTGGTATTCTCTCAGCAGGCGGGTCTCCTCCACCAGATGAGCGATCTCCTCCTGCGACAGGGTGGCCTTGTAGGCGGCCAGCTTTTCCCTCAGCGCCTCGTTCTTCTTGTCCACCAGACCCTTTTCGGGCAGCAGGGACAAGAGGACGGAGTGGTCGGACTCCAGAATGACCTTCTTCACCAGACCCTCGTAGTAGCCGGTGCCGATGCGCTTCTTCAGCTCGGCGTAGTCGTCCAGCACGTGCAGGTAGGTGAAGGCGCCCTTTTCGTCGTAGAGCCAGGACTGGAGCATGTCGGAGGCGATGTCCAGGCCTCTGGGGTATCCGCCGTAGTCCGCCTCGCGGAACCGGAATTCCCGGATGTTGAGGGCGGCCAGAATGGCCTTTTCGTTGAAGCCCTTCTCCACCTCGGCCCGGAGGGTGTCCATGATGATGGAGTAGAAGCGGTCCAGATCCTCCTCCTTCGCGTTCTTGGCGATGACGGAGAAGGAGTCCTCGATCATGTGGGAGTCATACCCGCCGTACACGTCCTCGCCGATGCCCGCGTCCAGCAGAGCTTTCTTCAGGGGCGCGCCGTCGTCGTTCAGAAGCACGGAGGACAGCACGTCCCAGGCGCGGCAGTCCAGCACGTCCAGATTGGAGCCGCCCAGAGCGCCGAAGGACAGGAAGGCCTTGCCCTCGGTCTCGTCGTTCACGCCCACGGAGTACTTCGCCACGGCGCGCCTCGGTTCCTTTTCGCCGAAGCGGGGCTGGGGCTTCACCTCGGAGCCGGGATCGATGGCGTCGAAGGCGGAGAGGTAGTTCTCGTCCATCCAGGCCAGCCGCTCGTCCATGTCACAGTCGCCGTAGAGGAAGATATAGGAGTTGGAGGGATGGTAGTGGCTCCGGTGGAAGTCCAGATAGTACTCCCGGGTCAGCTCGGGAATGACCTCGGGGTCGCCGCCGGAGTTGACGCCGTAGGTGGTGTCGGGCAGGAGCACCTGATTGAGCTCGTCCCATACGGTGCGGTCCGGGGAGGACATGGCGCCCTTCATCTCGGAGTACACGACGCCGTTGATGGTCAGCTCGTCCTCCGGCTTCTCCAGCTCGTAGTGCCAGCCCTCCTGCATGAAGATCTGGCGGTACTTGTAGATGTTGGGATAGAACACCGCGTCCATGTACACGTGCATCAGGTTCTTGAAATCCTTCTGGTTGCAGGACGCCACGGGATACAGGGTCTTGTCCGGGTAGGTCATGGCGTTGAGGAAGGTGTTCAGGGAGCCCTTCGCCAGCTGCATGAAGGGATCGCGGGAGGGAAAATGCTCCGAGCCGCAGAGAACGGTGTGCTCGATGATGTGGGGAACGCCGGTGGAGTTCTCCGGAGGCGTGCGGAAGGCGGCGCAGAACAGCTTGTTCTGATCGTCGTTGGCCATGACGGCGATACGCGCGCCGGATTTCTTATGCCGGAGGATGATGCCCGCCGTGCGGATGTCGTCCAGATACTCCTCGTAGAGCAGCTCGTAGGCGCCGTTCGGCTTCAGGTCCCGATAGGAATGGATATGAGACATACGGTTTCCTTTCGTTATGTGAATTCACTGGATATTATGGCCTGTTTTTTTCGTTTTGTCAAGGGGATTTGCAAAATCCGCCGGGATTCCGGAGCGGATCACGGAGTTTCGGCGGCATCCGGGTCGTAGCCCTCGGGATACTCGAAGGTGAGGATGCGCCGGAACAGCTCCGCGTTGGCAGCCTGGGCCTCCTCCGCCTTCTTCCGGCCGGTCAGGGCCGACATGGTGGGGACGGTGCGCACGGCGATGAGGGCGTCCTTCGGGAAGATCTGCGCGGGCTCGTAGAATTTGCAGAACTTCGTCTCCCAGAACCGCACACCGTATTCGTCCACAACCGCGTCTCCCAGAGCGGCCAGGGCGTCCGGGTCGTCGGCGAAGAGATCGGCCAGCTTCACAAAGCCGCCGGATTTCGCCACCTCCCGATACTGGCTCTCCGAGAAGATGCAGATCAGGGGATCGGCCCAGACCTGCTGGACGTACCGGTCGTTGGCCTGCTTGTTGGCCAGCCGGTCCACGGTCATGTCCTCGCCGTTCTCCTGACACCAGGCGGTGTAGTCGGCCAGCTGATCCTCGGTGTAGAACACCACGTCGTTCAGCTGGACATAGGTCTTCCCGTCCCCGTTCCGGTCCTCCGCCATGGTCTCGAACACGGCGGTGAGCTTCTGGTTCTGGGTGGCGGTGATGTATTTGGTCCCGGCGTAGAGCATGGTCACGTCGGGATTGGCGTGAGCCGCGTACTGGCTGACGCCGGTGATGAGGATGAAGGCGAAGGCCGCGCCGATGATGACCTTCCACTTGTGGTGGTACCAGAAGTCGGACCAGAAGCTGCCCTTCGCCGCCTCTCCCTCGTGGATGGAGTCCTCCGTCTCCGCGCCGGTCATTCTCAGTCTCCGGGCCGCGTTGGATTCGGGCTCCTCCTCCGCCGCGCTCTGTTTTCTCTCTTCGTCCGCCATGGGGATTCCTCCGGTTCAGAAGCTGTTTTTCCCTATTGTATCAGACGGCCGGTCCCTTTGCAAGAGAAGAATGTTACGAAATCGGAAAGAATGGTACGGGAGCGTCCCGATCCCTCCGCGCGCGCCGATTTGTGCGGTCTTTTTCTTGACTTCTCCCGGCAAAGGGAGTATAATGCAGAGTGTACAGGTATGAGAAGGAGGCGGACGCCATGAAGGATGCGGTCACGGTAGGACTGGATTTCGGAACGCTGTCGGTCAGGGCTCTGGTCGTACGGGTATCGGACGGCGAGGAGCTGGGATCGGCATCCGTTCCCTATGCCCACGGCGTAATGGACGCGGTCCTGACCACGCCCTCCGGAGAGATTCCCCTGCCGCCCAACTGGGCGCTCCAGAGTCCCCGGGATTATCTCGACGCCCTCTCCGCCGTGATCCCCGCCGCGCTGGATGACGCGGGCGTTTTACCGGATCAGGTGATCGGGGCGGGCGTGGACTTCACCACCTGCACCCTGCTGCCGGTCCGGGCCGACGGAACGCCGCTCTGCTTCGAGACGGAATTCGAGAACGAGCCCCACGCCTGGGTGAAGCTGTGGAAGCACCACGGAGCCCAGCGGTACGCGGACCGGATCAACGCCCTGGCGGCGGAGCGGGGCGAGGACTGGCTGGCGCGCTACGGCGGGGTCGTGTCCTCGGAGTGGATGTTCCCGAAGATCCTCGAGACGCTGGAGGAGGCTCCGGCGGTTTACCGGGAGGCGGCCTCCTTCCTCGACGCGGCGGACTGGATGGTCTGGCAGCTGACGGGGAGGCAGACCCGGAACTCCTGCATCGCGGGGTACAAGGCCCTCTGGTGCGGCTCCTATCCCTCGGAGGAATTCTTCCGTGCCCTGGATCCGCGGCTGGAGCGCGTGGTTTCGGAAAAGCTCCCGGGACCGGTGCTGCCTGTGGGGACAAGGGCCGGTGAAATCACCGAATCCGGCGCGGCTCTGACGGGACTCTGCCCCGGGACGCCGGTCTCCGTCGGGCATACGGACGCCCATGTGGCGGCTCCCGCCCTGAAAATCGCGGAGCCCGGGCGGATGATGGCCCTCGTCGGCACCTCCACCACCATGCTGGTGTCCTCGGAGAACTACGTCCCGGTCCCCGGCGTGTGCGGCATCGTGAAGGACGGGATCCTGCCGGGACTCTGGGGCTACGAGGCCGGACTGGGATGCGTGGGGGACGCCTTCGGGTGGTTCGCCGACAACTGTCTCTCCCCCGACCTGCTGGATGAAGCCCGGGAGAGGAACCTGCCTCCCGTGTCCCTGCTGACGGAGAAGATCGGCGCCATGGAACCGGGCGAATGCGGCGTCATGGCCCTCAACTGGTGGAACGGCAACCGCAATCCCCTGTGCGACGGGGATCTGTCCGGACTGTTCGTGGGCATGACCCTGACCACCACGCCCGTGGATATGTTCCGGGCTCTGGTGGAGGCCACCGCCTTCGGAACGCGGCTCATCATCGAGAACCTCCGCTCCCACGGCGTGGCGGTGGACGAGTTCGTGGCCTCGGGAGGCATTCCCCGGAAGGCTCCGTCCATCATGCAGATCTACGCGGACGTGCTGGGCATGGACGTGCGGATCGCCGGAACGAAGGAGGGTCCCGCCCGGGGCTCCGCCGTATACGCGGCTCTGGCGGCCGGTGCGGAGGGCGGAGGATACGCCTCCCTCTCCGAAGCGGCGGAGCATATGGGAGCGGATCCCGTGAAGACTTATTCCCCGGTCCGGTCAAGACGTGCGGTGTACGACGCCCTGTACCGGGATTACCTCACCCTGATCGACTGCTTCGGACGCGGCGGAAACGACGTCATGAAGCGGCTGCTCACCTTGAAGAAGAAAGCAAAGGAGAACCGGCTATGAATGCGGACGAGCTGAAGGAAACCGCGGATCAGGCGGAAGAACTGAAAGAACTTCTGGAGGAAATCGAAGCGAAATCCGAAGAACTTGATCTGGACGAAACGATCGAACAGGCGGAGGAACTGAACGATCTGCTCGAAGAGATCGAAGAGAAGCTCGAAGCCCTCGGAGGCGGCAGGACCCGGTCGCTCACCGTACTGACACCGGACAAAAAACGGATCGTACAATGTACTCATTTCGAGTGCTATGAACAGGGAGACGGCCGCTGTGGAATCAACGGAGGCGACAGGAACAGCAACATGTCCCTCGCGCGGTATCCCGACATTGCCTCCGCGCAGGCGGAGCTGAAAAACCTCTTTGACGCCTTAAAAAACGAAGTCGGCTTCTACGAAATGCAGTAAACAATCACACTTCACATAAAGCAAAGGAAACCATCATGTATCAGGACAAAAAAGTCGTCTTCTCCGGCGTACAGCCCTCCGGAGTTCTGACCATCGGAAACTATCTGGGCGCCATCCGGAATTTCGCGGAATTCTCCGACACCTACCACTGCTACTACTGCGTGGTGAACGAGCATGCCATCACGGTCCGTCAGGTGCCCGCCGAGCTGCGGAAGCGCACCTACGACACCCTGGCGCTCTACATCGCCTGCGGTCTGGATCCCGAAAAGAATACCCTCTTCGTGCAGAGCCACGTGTCCGGCCACGCGGAGCTGGGCTGGATCCTGGACTGCTACACCATGTTCGGCGAGCTGTCCCGCATGACCCAGTTCAAGGACAAGAGCGCGAAGAACGCCGACAACATCAACGCCGGTCTCTTCACCTACCCCTCCCTCATGGCGGCGGACATCCTGCTCTATCAGACGGAGCTTGTGCCCGTGGGCGTGGACCAGAAGCAGCATCTGGAGCTGTCCCGGAACATCGCCGAGCGGTTCAACCAGGTCTACGGCGAGACCTTCGTGGTGCCGGAGCCCTTCATTCCGAAGGAGACCGCCAAGATCATGTCCCTGGCGGACCCGGAGAAGAAGATGTCCAAGTCCGACGAGAACGAGAACGCCACGGTGCGCATCCTGGACCCGAAGGACGTGATCATCCGCAAGTTCAAGCGCGCGGTCACCGACTCCGGCAGCGAGGTGCGGTACGCGGAGGACAAGCCCGGCGTCTCCAACCTGATCTCCATCTACGGCGCCTTCACCGGCAAGACCGTGGAGGAGACCGAGCGGGAGTTCGAGGGCAAGGGCTACGGCGACTTCAAGCTGGCGGTGGGCGAGGCCTGCGCGGACGCTCTCGCTCCGGTCCAGGCGGAATTCGCCCGTCTGTCCGCGGACAAGGCGTATCTGGAGGAGGTCATGGCCAAGGGAGCCGAGGACGCTGCCAGAAGCGCGGCCCGCACCATGTCCAAGGTCCGCCGTAAGATCGGCTTCGTCGAGCTGAACCGGAAATAAATCGCAGAGCGACATCCGTTCTGTTTCCATAAAGGAGATTTGTACTATGAAAACCAAAGCAGTCCGTCTGTACGGCGTCATGGATCTGAGGATGGAGGAGTTCGACCTTCCCGAGATCTCCGACGGCGAGATCCTGGCCGAAGTCTTCTCCGACTCCATCTGCATGTCCTCCTACAAGGCCGCCTCCCAGGGCGCCAACCACAAGCGCGTTCCCGCCGACGTGGCGGAGAATCCCGTCATCATCGGCCACGAATTCTGCGGCCGTCTGGTGAAGATCGGCGCGAAGTGGGCCGACAAGTTCAAGGCCGGCGACAAGTTCGTCATCCAGCCCGCCATCAACTACAAGGGCTCCCTGGCCTCCCCCGGCTACTCCTACAAGTACTGCGGCGGCGCGGCCACCTACGTCATCATCCCGGAGGAGGTCATGCTCATGGACTGCCTCCTGCCCTACGACGGTCCCGCCTACTACTTCGGCTCCCTGACCGAGCCCATGTCCTGCATCGTGGGCGGCTACCACGCCAACTACCACGTGAAGCCCGGCGTCTATCAGCATGAGATGGGCCCGAAGCCCCGCGGAAACATGGCGATCCTGGCCGGCGCGGGCCCGATGGGTCTGGGCTGCGCGGACTACGCCATCCACGGCGGCAATCCTCCGAAGCTCCTTGTGGTGACCGATCTGGACCAGGCGCGTCTGGACCGGGCCGAAAAGCTCCTGCCTCCCGAGAAGGCGAAGGAATTCGGCGTGGAGCTGAAGTTCGTCAACACCAAGGACATCGAGGACCCGGTGGCGTACCTGAAGTCCTTCACGGACGGCGAGGGCTACAACGACGTGTTCGTCTACGCGCCGGTGAAGCCTGTGGTGGAAATGGGCGACGCGCTCCTCTCCCGGGACGGCTGTCTGAACTTCTTCGCCGGTCCCACGGATCCGAACTTCTCCGCCATGTTCAACTTCTACAACGTCCACTACGGCTCCACCCACATCGTGGGCACCTCCGGCGGCAACACGGACGACATGCGGGAGTCCATCGCCCTCATGTCGAAGGGCGCCATCAACCCGGCCGGCATGGTCACCCACGTGGGCGGTCTGAACGCATACGCGGAGACCACGAAGAACCTGCCCAAGATCAAGGGCGGCAAGAAGCTCATCTACACCCACGTCGAGCTGCCCCTCACCGCCATCGAGGACTTCGGCAAGGCGGCGGAGGAGAACGCGGGTACGGACCTTGGCGCTCTCTACGCGGATCTGGACAAAATCTGCCGGGCGGCGGGCGATCTCTGGTGCCCCGAGGCGGAAAAGCGGCTCTTTGCCTACGCGGGCATCGACGCCTGACATAACGGGGGACGCGCCATGACGATCCAGCAGTGCAGATATGTTCTCGCCATCGCGCGGTCCGGCTCCATGAACGAAGCGGCGAAGAAGCTCCTGGTCTCCCAGGCCTCCCTCTCCGCCGCCGTCCGGGAGCTGGAGGATGAATTCGGCATCCGGATCTTCGACCGCTCCAACAAGGGCGTGCGGGTCACCAAGGACGGCGCGGAATTCATCCGGTACGCCCGTCAGCTCATCGCCCAGTACGAGGTCATCACCGACCGGTACCACGGCGACGACCGGAACGGGATCCGGCATTTCACCGTCACCGCCCAGCACTATGATTTCGCGGCGGAGGCCTTCGTCTCCTTTCTGAAGAAGCTCCAGGACGACTACAGCGTCTCCCTGAAGGAGGCCCGGACGGCCCAGGTCATCGAGGACGTGCTGAATCTCTCGTCGGACATGGGCATCCTGGCCTGTCTGAAGGAACCGGGCGGTTCCTACATGGAGCGGTATCTGCGGCGCAACGGCCTGGAGTTCCGGGAGCTTCTGGAGACCCGTCCCCATGTGTTCCTGGGCAAGCAGCATCCCCTGGCGGAAAAGCCGTCTCTCCGGCTGGAGCAGCTGGTGGATTATCCCTACGTCACCTACGATCAGGGGGAGGGCGGTCCCATGGAGTTCTCCGAGGAGCTGACGGAGCACCACATCTCCCGCAAGCAGGTACGGATCAGCGACCGGGCCACCCTCATGAACCTCCTGTTGTCTACGGACTGCTATACCGTGGGCACCGGGATCATGACCTCCGCCCTCAATCAGGGAAGCGTCATGTCGATCCCGCTGGAGTCCACCGACGTGTACGCCGTGGCGCTGATTTACCGGGCGGACGTGGGACTCAGCGAGGACGCCGAACGGTTCATCCGGGTGCTGGCCGACGTGACCGGAAGCGGCATCGAGGTTTGATGCTTCCGAAGATTCCAGACCAAACAAATAAGAGGCTGTCACATTTCTCCCTGCTTGAGAGTGAATGCGACAGCCTATTGCTTTTACGGACAAGACAGCCAAAGAGGAAGGTCAGTCCCCGACAGTCAAAGCGGCGGCGAACCGGTAAGCCCGGGCGATCCCCTCTCCCGCGGACAGCCTCCGGGCGGGATCGAAGTCCCCGGAGCCCGGCGCGTCGGCAAGACCCATGCGGAAGCTGCGGTCCATCACGCGGAACAGCTCCTCGGACCGGGACAGGCTGACGACGGCGATGCCCTCGGCTCCCTCCTCCACCAGTCCTCCCCGCACGGCGCGGATCCGGTCGTTGAGTCCTCCGGTCAGGTCGCCGATCCAGGCGCTGTCGTTCAGAAGATCGGCGGGCGTGTACCCGGCTCCGGCGAGAAGGCGCGCGGCGGTTTCCCTGCTGACGCCGTCCTCGGTCTGCTTCAGGTAGTATACATCTTCCCTCTCGCCCGCCATGGCCGCGCCGAGGATCTCCGTCAGGGTCTCCTTTTCCACGTTGGTCAGGCCCGGATCCCGGATGTAGACGCTGCTGACCGCCCATCGGTCGCTGACGGCGGTGCTGAGCTCCTCGCTGAAGGAACGGCGGTTCTCGGGCGTCAGATCGATTTTGTGATAGAACCCGCTGAATTTGTCCCTGGCCCAGTCGTCCTGAATGCGGCTCAGGATCAGCTCCATCATGTCGTCCGTGTAGAACTCCTCAAAGCGGACCTGCGCGCCCCGGACTCCCCGGTTGTAGGCCGACAGCAGGATCTGCGCCTCCTCGTCCGTCAGCTGCTCCGCGATCCGCTCCATCATCCCGTCGGAGATCTCGGCGGGCAGTACGGAGTCCGGGACCGCGGGATCGAAGCCCACGCCCAACAGAAGCACCACGGCCGATTCCACCGCCGCCGCGCTTCTCTCCGTCAGGACCTCGTCCGCCTTGTAACGGCCCAGCTCCTTTTTCAGCCACAGAAGGGAGCTGTTCTCCGGCTCCTGCATGAGTCGGAGCTCC
Source organism: uncultured Ruminococcus sp. (assembly GCA_902778205.1). Classification (GTDB taxonomy): domain Bacteria; phylum Bacillota; class Clostridia; order Oscillospirales; family CAG-272; genus UMGS1696. Next base: position 10,206 of record CACYWX010000059.1, read on the forward strand.
ACGCCCCGGCGCAGCTGTTCCAGACCGGACGGCACGGAAACCTCCGCGGACTGGCCCAGCAGAAGGCTGATGCTGTTCAGGTAATCGGCCACGGCGGCCGTCTCCCGCCGCATGAGGGTGCTCCTGTCCAGGCCGGATCGGGCGGCGTAATGGGCGACATAGGTCTCCCAGGCCCCGTTGGAGGACAGGACGGGATTGGTCAGGCAGACGGCGATGATGGACGCGCAGAGCATCCAGGACGCCGCTCTCGGCAGCAGTCTGCGCCGGCTTCCATGGGAAATGGTCAGCAGGCGGTATTTCAGGTGCCGTCCCTTCCGGGACATGTGGCATCCCGCCTCCGCAGCCAGCGCGCCCCGCATCCCGCCCGACAGCGCGTCAAAGGCGGACTCCCGGCACAGCATCAGGGCGTATTCGGTGGAGGGGATCCCGCAGAATTCCAGCGTCCGGGCGTCGCACAGGACCTCCACGTCCTCCCGCATCATGTGGCGAACCACCCAAATCAGGGGGTTGAACCAGAAGAGGCAGTTCACGAAGGTGGAGAACACCAGAAGCGGATTGTCCCCGTAGCGGTAATGGGTCAGCTCGTGGGCGAACACCATCCGCGCCGCTCTCTCCTCCGCCCGTTCGGAGCCGGGTCCGTCCGAATTCCCGCCGGAGCCTGCCTCGGTGAAGTCGGTCTCCCGGCAGATCACCGTCGGATGGACGATGCCCGTCAGCATGGTGGAGGAACCGTAGCACAGCCGGGGAAGCCGCTCCGTCCTCAGTCCCATCCGTCCCGCCGTATCCTCGTACAACCGCAGAAGCCGTGCGTCGTCCACGGGGATCGCCCCCCGCAGAGCCCGCCGCTTCGCCGCTTCATAGACTAAGAGGGACGCGCTCATGCTGACGGCGACGCCGCAGAGGTAGATCAGGATGACGCTCCGGTTGACCGTGTCGCGCTCCGCCTCCGATCCGTCGGTCAGATAGCCGCCGATGGTGTAGTCCGGCGCGGGAGTCTGTACGGCGGGCACCGTCTCCTCCGGCTCCCATCCGACCTCCGTCAGGACGTAGGGATTCAGCGCGGGACGATGCTCGGCTTCCTCTGGAACCGCCTCTTCCTCGCCGCTCCGGATGGCGAGCAGCACGTCTTTGCCAGCCGGAATGAAGTTGTAAACGGAGAGGCGGCTCTCCGGGAACACGGGACAGACCAGCCGCGCCAGCAGGACGATCCACAGAGCCATGCCGATGCGCGGAGGGATTCTGCACTTGAAAAGCTGTTTGACTGCAATGAGGATCAGGGCTGTAACGGAAGAAAAAATCGTCACCTGCTCC
>CACYWX010000060.1 GCA_902778205.1 uncultured Ruminococcus sp.
GCGAATCAAGGATTCTGTCCCGGCGTGCTTCTTGCACGCACTCAAATACAATGCCGCGACGACACACACCGTCAGTGTGCGCGTCTTACGGACGCACCCGGTATTTTGACGGCGGCCTTCTCGAACACTTGACGCAGACATCCTCCGTCGAAGAGATCCATCCCATACCGGCTCCGCAGTTCCGTATCGCTGAAGGACTCCTTTCCCTCCGACAGCAGATCCCGCGCGACACGCTGACAGCGATCCTCGAGAATCAACCGCGCATCCGGAAGCAGTCCGGAGTACCGCGCGTAAGCGGATCCTTCCGAATCCACGAGGATCCCGTCCGGTTCTCCCTCGCACAGAACAAGAAGACAGTGATATCGACCGTCCGCCCCAGACATCAGGCTCCGCGAGTGATCAAGAATGAAATCGTAATCCCGCAGCATCCGTTCCCGGAAGTCATCGAAGTCAGCGCGGGAGAGTTCCTCCACCGCTTCGATCACACAGGTGTCTGGCATGATTTCCGATTGCTTTCCATGCATTGTGCTGGAGACGACAAGACCTTTTGCGGTTTCCCCATACCCGGAGAGATCATCCGCGATCTGTTTCTGCCGTTCCATCGCGTCCGTATACCGAGCAAACGAATCCCCGTCAAGCGTGAGTCCGAATCGCATCGCGTTCTCCGCCGCGTTGATCATCTGCTGTGTCTGATCGAGCTCCCTGCGGAGTTCATCTTTTGATTTCATAGTCCTCCTTCCTGTTACGGCATCCCTGTGACACCGTACCGTTCATCCAGTTCCCGCTGTTCCTCCGGCAGGATGACGATTCCGATTTCCATTCCGAGCAGTTCGTAAACCGACATCCATTCGTGTGCACTGTTAAAACAGTTTACGAGACGGGTATAGAAATCCGGTTCGTCCTCCCGACCCAGCAGATACGAGACATAGACCGTCTGCGCTTTCCGCTGGTCGTTTGCGGGGAGACCGTAGACACGGAACGTATCAGAAATGATTTCGCACACCTCATTGATGTGACTGATCTCACCCTGCTGTTCCTCGGAGAGGTGTTCGAGGATGATCTGTTGATCGAGTATCACCGTTCCGTCCTCGCCGAGGAATCCGAACATCCCGATGACAAAAATCATCGGGAGCATCAGAAGGAATACCGCGATCCCCAAAATATAGAGCAGAGTTTTTCTGCCCCGCTCGTCGGAAGCGACGACCTCCAACGCTTTCTTGATTACAGTACCAATGGCAACTTCGACGTCCACCTCCCTTCAGTTTGGTAGTTGTGATCAGAACGGAAGCTCCTCATCGTCATCAAGCTCTTCCATATTCGCGCCTGCGAATTGATCCCGCGCGCCGGGCGTACTGTATGCTGTCGGCGGCGCTGATTTCTTCGCCGCTGACTCCTTTTTCGTTCCCGGCTGGAAGTCCGGCATCTCCGCTTTGGAATCCACGAACGCAACTTCGTCCGCAATCACATCGATCCCGAACCGCTTCTCTCCGTTGTTGTCCTTCCATGTCCGCGTCTGCAGCGAGCCGATCACGCAGATTGAAGAGCCCTTACGAAAGAAGCGCGAGACAAATTCGGCGGTGTTCCTCCACGCCGTGACTCCGAAGAAGTCCGGTACGGATTCTCCGTCTTTGTTTGGCTTCCGGTTGACAGCGAGTGGGAACGTCGTCACGGATACGCCGGACGGCGTCGTCTTGAGTTCCGGGTCGGCAGTCAGCCGTCCGCCCAAAATGATTTTGTTGAGATTGAAATTAGCCATGATCACATATCCTTTCTTATTCCATCTGCATTGTCGGAGAATCGTCTTCCTGTTCATCATCGTCCAGCGCATCATGATCAATTGCGTAATCGACGCGATCCTGCATCTCCAGGATCGTGCCGTCGATCCCTTCCTGCCATGTATCGACAAGAAACTCGAGCGGATGCTTCAGCCTCAGCAGCTGCGGAATGTCTTCGTCCCGGACGCAGTACCTTGCGTTCAGATACATCAGCTTTGCCGCCGCGATATCTTCTGCTTCGTCTACCAGTTCCTCCGGGGAGAGCGAGAGCCAGTTGTCCAGCATCTCCGCATAGTTGTTCTCGATGGATGCGGAGAGCAGCCTCCACAATTCATCACGATCCATTACCGACCACCCGCCTTTCCGAAGAGCGCAGCTTTGTACTCCGGCGCGATCACCTGCAAGAGATACCGCTCGTTGCCGCACTTGAACAGGCAGACGCCGCGCTCCGGGAACTTGATGAGATCGAATTCCGATTCCTCCAACTGCAGCGCATCCATGTACTCCCGCGGATTGATGTTGCCCGCGTTGAACAGAAACTGATGCGTCGGGATGGAGAACAGCGGCTTCGTGTATTCCCGGATGCCGTCGAGAAGGAAGTCTTCGATGTTCTGGCTGGCCAGAATGATTGCGGAATCCTTTTTCCGAACGCGCTTCGAAGCGTTTCGGATATACTCGATGGCGGTCAGGTTGGTAAGGAAGAGGTACAGCTCATCGATGGACGCCACCGTGTTCCCATCCATGAGCAGCTTATGGTTCATGAAGGACAGGATGTTGAAGAGCATCGCGTCTTTGAGCTTCTTGTTTGAGTCCATCAATCCCTTGACGCCAAAGCAGATGAATTTGTCGTCCGTGATGTTGGTATGCCCATTGAAGAATTTGCTCTCCGCGCCTTTGCACATGGAGTTGAGCCCAAGGCAGATCTCCCGGAGCAGATCTTCGGTGAACAGGGATTTCGATCCTTCGGCGTACTTGTGATACTCCGACTCTGCCAGCGCGTACAGATCCGCCATGACCGGGTAATCCGCAGAACGCATTCTGCCGTAATCCGTCCGGTCGGTGATTCCGAACTTCGTGTAGAGATCGGTGACGAGGATTTCTATCGCGTCGATGTGCGCGTCGGTGAAATCCTTGTAGGAGCGGAAGAAGTCTTTCAGATAACTGATGTGCTGGGACAGTCTTGTGGATTTCCGGAATGCCTCCGGCGCGTCCTGATCCGAATCCGTCGTCTCATCCGCCCACGCTTTGGGTTCGAGAGGATTAATGATATACTCCCCAGTCATGAGGTCGATATAGCACCCGCCGAGGTTGTTCGTCAGGTCTTCATATTCCTGCTCCGGGTCCAGGATGATGACCGACTTTCCGGCTTCGCGGAGATTGGTGAGGAGCAGTTTCATGAGATAACTCTTGCCCTGTCCGGAGTTGCCGAGGATTAGTACGTTGCTGTTGGTCTTGTCGTCAGCGCGGCGGTCGAAATCCACGAGGATGTTCGTGCCGTACCGGTCGCGTCCGATATAGAATCCCTGCGGGTCCGTCTTGCCGGAGTAGTTGAACGGATAGAGATTGGCAACGGACGACGCTGGAAGCACCCGCTCGAACTGCGTGCCGAGGCGGTTGGAGCCGCACGGCATCACGCTGAGGAATCCCTCCTTCTGCCGGAGCATCAGGCGGTCGATGGTGAGCTTTTCACGGGTCAGCTCCATCGCCACCTCGGATTGCAGTTCTTTGAGTTTTTCAAGCGACAGGGCGCAGAGCTCAACGAACACGGCGCAGTGCAGGAGCGGTTCCTTGTCTTTCCGCATCTCGGAAAGCAGCGTAACGACGTCCTGCATATTCCCCTCGGCGGTGATGGACTCCTGCACGTCGGTGGATGTGGACTGCATCTTGTTCTTCCGCGTCGCGTTCTGCAGGATCTTCCGCTGCTCCATGTTGTCCACAAAGCGGGAGTAGATGTGGAGCGTCACGCATTCCTTGTCCCCGAACCGGCACAGGATCGCCTGATCCGCCGTCTGCGGAGGGTATTCCCGCACCGCCCAGACGCATCGAAAGGTGTCTCCGCAGATCAGGTAGTCCGGAAAGAACTTGATCGCTGACGGGGAGAGCATATCGAAGAAATCCTTGACCGCGACCGCGCGCGGATCGGTTTTCTTCGGGAGTTGTTTTTTCTTCCTCATTTCGTACAGCCCCGCCACTCTTCAATCTGTGGCGTTACGCTCTTGAAAACCCACCTTCCGGTTTCCCAGTCGAGCGTAAACCGCAAATCCCTTTCCTGACTGCCGTTGATCGCTACGGAAAGCGTTCCCGCTATCGGAGAAAGCCTATAGCATGAAAAAAACATGGTGAAATCCATCGATGCGACCGACTCCTCCATGTCGAAGGCGCAGTCAATGCACGAACCGATCCGCTTGTTTTTCGTGTTTTTCACAAGCAGGATGCTGATCCCACGCTCATCGGCGAAGAGCTTCATCTGTCTGATCCATGCTAACGCTGTGACCGGTTTCTCTCCCGCGATATATTCCACGCAACTCATCATGGGATCGATCACGACCAATCGGGTATCGGGGTGCTTGTCGATAAAGTCCCCGATCTGCGCGCACAGGCTCTCCGGAGATTTCTCAGTTTCGTCCGTAAAATACAGATTGCCGATTCCTTCCGCATGGATGGATTTCATCAGTCTCTGCATATCCCGCAGCGTTTTTCCGCACGAAATGTACAGCACGTCGCCGCGTGTCGCTTCCATTCCCCACAGAGGCGCGCCGCGCGCGATACTCGCGCAGATGTCGAGTAAAATCCGCAGCTTTCCGGAATAGGGTCTGCCTCCGAAGAGTCCGATTCCGTGCGGGATGAAATCCTTTACACAGTCTTCCCGATCCGGGAATTTCATCTCCAGAAGTTCCTTGCCGTCACAGGTTTTGAGTTCATTTGTATTCATAAGACACCGCCTTTCTGTCAGATCAATCGGGGATGAACCATTTTTCAACGACGGCACTTTCCCCGTCCGTGTCGTCGATCTGTCTGTCGGGCATCCCTACGCCGAAATACCGGGACAGGATGCGCTTCACGTCGTCCCGCATTCCTCTGGTACAGTCAAAGCCCTGCTCGTTGATGAGCTTCTCGATGCGGTTGAGGTTGGCGAAGGACTGTTCGTCGGTTTCGTTCCTCAGCCGGACCACCATGAGGAATTCCCGCGCTGTGGACATCTGAAGCTGGATATCATCGAGGAACCGGCTGTCCCGATCAAGCAGTTCCCGGATCTTCCGATTCGGCTCGTTCTCCTGTCTTTCCTCAAGGTACAGCTTGTTTCCGTCGAAGTTTTCCCGCGCATCCATGCAGACGATCTCGATATCCGGCTGCGCAGACAGCAGCTGCATGAGCCGATGGATCTTCTGCGCGATGCTGGCGCGGGAAAGAACGCTGATGTTCGTGGGTTTTACGGTGAAGTACACAAGCTCTCCCTGACCGTCCGTCATCAGCCCGTTTCGGGAGAACGCCCGGATGCCGAGGAAGTCCTGCGTGCTGACTTCGTTTTTCTTCATTTATTCATGGCCTCCCTTCTGTCGTGTTCTCCGACGCTTTTCTCCTGCCAGTAGAATTCCTGCGAATCCGTCAGGAAGAACCGAACCGCCCGTTTCAGAAAGTCCAGCACGCTCTGATCGTCCGCCCGGATCGTCAGGATACCGAATACCATCGTACCGACCATCGGAAGGTAAAAGTGGATCTGCGTCAGGGCGAGAGCGGAAACGATCAGCGCGATTCCGATGGCGGCAAGGTCTTTCAGGTTCCACAGCCACAGCTTCGGCTCGGATTTCAAATCTGCCGGATAGATATACTGTTTTCCCATCATGCCACCCCCTTTGCGATGGATTTCGTGAGGTTCACCACTGAGGTCGTCGTATGGACCGCGCTCATAATGTTCACCTTCGTGCCGGTATCAAGGCCGAAGTTCTGCGCGATCCGCGGGACTTCGTTTGCGGAGAGCATCACACCGAGAGCGAGCAGCATATTGGTCTGCCAGGTCAACAGCCCCAGATACATCAGCGTCATCTGCAGGAAGGCCGTAAGGCACAACGCAGCCACCTGTTTGCACCATGCGTAAAATCCGTCCATGTGTCCTTTCGGCATACCGAACATATACAGCGATCCGACCGCGATCTGGATCAGCAGAATCCCTCCCCGCTTGATGTTCTGGAAAAAGATCTTGATGACGCAGTATCCCAGAGCAATGAGGAAGAAGAGGTCAAGCAGATTGATGGTCGGCGTGGGTTGGAGCAGAAGGAGAACGTCATAGGCAAACGCACCTATGCTGTTGGTTGCCGCCATGTGGCCCGCCATCACCCCGGCGAGGTCGTGGGTAAAGACGTTCTGAACCGTCAGGCAGAAGTTGTACAGCCGTATGGGTACGGTCGTAAACAGGGACACAGCAAGGAAAGAATAGATGATCGGCAGGATCTGCGTCTTAATGTTGATCTGCCGCATGGACTGATACTCGATGGCGGTATCGAAAACGGCGATCACGAGCCCCGCCGCAAACAGCGCCCATCCAAAAAGAGAAAAGAGCTTCAAGAACCCCTGAATCCAGGGAAGATCAAAAAGCTCCGTCCCCATCCCCGCCATCATCATAAAAAAGTCTCCGATTGCTGAGAAGAATGCCTCGTAGACCCATTTGAGGAATACATCCCAGATGGTGCTTGTGACATTATCCCATGCATCGGCAAGACCTGTGGTAATCGAATCACCGATCCCGGTCGTGAGATCGGAGATCCAGTCAAACATACAATCACCTCCCGCGGAAAAGGAGCGGACCGCGCCGCTCCATTCCCGGTAGTATTTTGAGTTTACTGCTTGAGGTTCGTCATCAGCTCGATTCCGAACTTCAAGCCCTGACGGAAAGCCTCGACGATAATGCCCTCATACTGATCCATCACATAGCCGATCAGTTCCTCCACCTCCTTCAGCTGATCGGGCGGCAGTTTTCCGGCAAGGTCGTCGTAGGCTTTCTCGTGTTTTCGCTTAGCTTCAATATAGGCATCCGTATCCGGGACGGCGTCGCTCGGGCTGAAATCATTGTACCAGAGCTGCTCCACGATGTTCCTCATGGGAATCATCACCTCCTCCGTGGACAATACCACAGAACGGCGCGGAAAGCCATCCCAAACACGGATTGTTATCAAAGAAGCATCGGACAGGACACAAAAAGAGGAACTGCTTTTGTCACAGCCCCTCTGTTTCTGTTATTCTGGTGTTTCTGTGTCCTCCATCAACGGTCTGCGCTTCATTTTAGGTCGATCATCACAAGCTCTGGCGGATTGTAAAAGCGGGGAATGCGGGTACTCTCCCGCGCGAGTCCCCGGCTTACGATCATGACGGTTCCGTCCCGCTCGTATTTTCCTCCGGCAAGAGGTGGGAAAAAGCCCTGATTCGGAGCGTAAAGCCCGTTGAGAAGTCCCGGAATCCGCCATTGCCCGCCGTGGGCATGTCCTGCGAGAACCAGATCAAACCCATTGTTGCAATAGAGGTCAAAAAGCTCCGGGCGGTGGGTCAGCAGGATCACGAATTTGTCAGGATCGATCCATTGAGAGAGTGTGGACAGTTCCGACAGAAATCCCTCCGGCGCGTACCCGGTGAGGTTTCCCGTCCATTCGCACGGATCGTCCACGCCGCAGACAGTAAGCCTCAGTCCTCCGATCTCGATCTCTGCAGCAGTCCCACTCAGCCGAACGACTCTATAGCGGTCGAGGATCGCCATTTTCTTCTCAAACGCATCCTCTCCGCTCCAGTATTCGTGATTTCCGGTGACGTAATAACAGGGAGCCATACCGCTGATCCCGGCAAGGAAAGCCGCCGTATTGTCGTCGGGCTGCTGATCATCGAAGATGTCTCCCCCGAGCAGGATCACGTCCGGGTTCTGCTTGTCGATCGCGTTGATGAGCGTCTTCATCCCCTTGCCGTAGGAACAGGAGTGAAGATCGGTAATCAAAGCCAGCCGGACCGATTTCTGACCAGGGCTGCGTCCGGTCTCGACGGAGTAATGACGCACAGTCAACCCGTTCCAGAAGCCGGGGAGGATAAGGCAAAGCAAAACGATACCTGCAGTCAGAAGTATCCGTTTTGATCGTTTTTGCATATTTACCTCTCCTTTCTTCTGTTTCAGAATCTATGGTCCTGTACCTCTTTATGCCCGCCGAACCGTGTGCCCACTCGCTGAGGTGCTTCTCTCTCAAAGTGATTCTCTCAACTTCTGTCTGCGGTCAATGTTGACAACCGATCAGGAGCGGCATCGCTGTTCGGCTGTACGAAAGCTATTCTGTCCGTTCGGATGCAGCCGCCGGAATCTCCAGCACGGAAACAGCCCCGGGAGGAAGGAGGTATCGGTGCCCGTCCACCCGGCGCTCCATGACGTCAAAACATCCGGCACTCTGCGGCGTGATTTCCTCCGTCGCGTCGTCCGGCGCGATTTCATGAGCCGTCATCGTCCGCACGGGCATCCCGTCCTCCCGCTCGATCTCAAGCGTCAAAGGCCGGTTCATGTTCGGGTTGACAAGATGAAGCAGGATCGTTCCGTCTTCTTTCACGCTTGCCGTGACGTCTTCCTCGCACCCGCCGCAGACATCGACCGCATACTCTCCGCGGTATTTCCCGAACAGCCGCATGACATGACCGACGGGCTGCAGATAGGGCTTTCCGCTTCCGTAGGGCGTGGGTATCAGGATCGCGTTCACCTGCCAGCGGTTACCGAAGAAATCCGCCATCGTCGCTATGTCCAAGACGTCACTGTGCCGGAAAATGACGTTGAGATTCCGTGCATAGGCGACCCCCGCCATCCACGAAGACAGGACGTCGCAGCGATTTCTGCCCGGAAGCGCGAAATGTCCCTCGGTCATCGCGAGCCGCTTTCCGCTTGGCGCGACCTGCTTTTTCATTTCCCTGATTTTCGCGTCCAGCATGGCGGGAACGGACATGAGATGCTCCCATGTGCGCGAGGGATCGCGGCGGTATTCCGTATCGCGGAGGGGCGAATCCGGCAGAGCGGAACCGAAGTGATAATGAAAGGCAATGTGACTGACGTCGCTCCCGACCGCTTCGCACATGGCGGGCGCCCATCCGCTGTCCCCCCACGCGATAAGGTTGACGTCCGGGTCGGCCTTCCGTGCGGCTTTGGCGAATCTCCGCGTCGTGTCCACAGCCTTCTCGAGAGCGTAGCCGTGTTTGTCGTAAGAGGTCTCGTTGCCGATCTGCCACCAGCGGACGTGATAAGGACCGGTCTGATCGTGACGGTTTCTCGTCGCGTCGTCGGGATCGTTGCAGTACCGCACCCACGCTGCGGCTTCCTCCGCGGTGCCGAACCGGTCTTCGCCGTCCCGCGGATACGCCCATCGCATCCGCCCATCCGATTCCATGTTGAAAACGAGAAGGGGTTCTGCTCCCACGGAGCGGCAGAAGTCCACGATTTCCTTCGTTCCGACGTGATTTGAATACATGCCGTCCCAGCAGAGGTTGAGCATCGGTTTCCGCTCGTTCATCGGACCGACGCCTTCGCGCCAGTGATAATAGGAGGCGAAGCACCCGCCCCAGCGCACCATGCCCGGAGCAAGGGAGCGGACGGTGTCGAGAAGATCCTCGTGCCAACATTCATGCAGAAAGTCCCATCCCGCGTCCACCGACGAATCGGTCGCTCCGAGCGGTTCCATGAACTGCATGGTGAGGTAGGGGGAAATCTTCCATTTTTTGTGTACAGATACGGTGAGTTTCATGGATTGAGCCTCCGTTTATAGATATATCTCATTATACCCCATCCCCCCGCCCGCGGTCAAGAGGAATCTCAGCCGCGGGCGATGATGAGGTGCACAGGGTTACATTCCGATGATCCCCCAGATATACAGGGGAGCGGTCAGGCTGAAAACGAGGGTGGCGAACAGGATCGCCGCCGGAGCCCACTCGAACTGGCCATGTTTCCGATAATCCATATACGTCATCGCGAGTTTGGCGAAGAAGAGAACCGCGAGGATCAGGTCGATCACGGGAAAGACGACGTTGTTCACCACGGTTTTGATCTGGACCTTAGCGGTGTCCCACGTTCCCTGAATCGCCCCCGCCACGTCGCCGGAACCGCCGCCCGTCGCAAAGACGCTGACCGCCATCACAGACAGCAGGATCATACACATCAGCGCGGTGAGAATCGTTTTGAGTTTCTTGTTTTTCATAGGCTTAGCACCTCCTTTTCGTGATGCCTATCGTTGTTCCATTCCTCCTCCGGCACATACCGGACGGGGATGCCCATTTCCTTCGCGGCACAGATCTCCCGCACCATCCCCTGACTGACACTGTCCCCGAAATACCAGAGCTCGTCACTGCTTTCGAGCAGTTCCAGCCCTGCCTTCTGCCCAAGCTCCCGGTCTTTCGGGTCGGAATCGTCGAGAAATTGAGGGAAAAGGAGGTGCGGAGCAATCGCAATCGCCCCGCACTCCTTCATCACATAGCGGGAATACTCCCGCGCCGCTTCGGTGTTTGCTTCATAATCTCCCGCCAGCCGGGAGCAGACATAGATTTTCTTCATGTCCGCCCCATCAGTTGGTATAGAGATCATCGTACATATCCCCGTCGATGAGGACACGGGCATTGCCCTTCGCCATTAGCATCCCGGCAGGGCACCAGACGTCAAAGGCGTAATACTTTACGGCGTAAGCCTCGTCCGGGAACCACAGGGGAACGGTGTGCATACGAGCGCCGCTCACGCTGGAAGGCAGAACCTTGAAGACAAAGACTCCGGCATCGGATTCCAGACGGTCAGACTTGGCTTTTGCCGTACTGTACGCATGTTCCGGGAAGAACACGTCCACTTTGAGCGTTCCAGCAATCTCCGGAGAGTCGCTCTCCACAGTCACGGTCGTGAGGGTGTCCACGCCGTAGCCGCTTCGGGTGACCCAGACTCCATCGGTCTGTTCGCGGTATCCGGCGGTTTCATCGGGAATCAGCTCAGGATCAAGGACGAGCTTCGCGCGGTAAGTTCTCCGCACAAAGTCGCCGTCCCACTCCCAGACGGTCCACGTCAGTTCCTCAGCTTCGTCATCGTTCGTATCTGTGTAGACGAATCCGGAAGGCTCGTCCGTTTCCATCCCCGCGTCCTCGCAGTCTCTCTCGGGGAGATCCTCCACAGGCACGATGATGGAATCGTCGTTGTTGCGCAGACTGGTTTCCGTCACACCCGCGGGAGCGGATACATGGAACTCAAAGGTTACCTTCGTGGTATCGGGGATGGTCACCTCATACCACACAAGGTTATCGCCGTTTGCCGGGATGATCACGCTCTTGCTCTGCGTGTCGAAGATCGCTCCGGTCGCGGTTCTGGCCTTCATGACCACGGTCGCCGGATTCGAGGGGGGCAGATCGACATCACCCGCATTGAAAACGGTTGCGGATACCATCACGGTCGAGCCCTTGTAAAGGGTACCGTTCAGCTCCGCTTCGACGGAGAGATCGGTCTTGATCTTGTCCAGATAGATGGTCACAGTCGCGGACAGGTTGGATTCGCTGATGGTCGCTCTGGGAAAATTGCAGGGCAACAGCGGATTCTATGATGCGGACGAAAACAAGTGCAATTCCTTTATAAGAGATCTTCTGGAAATGCGCGGTTACTCATGTAAAGACCAGACACTGCACGGAACCAGCGCAACCGG
>CACYWX010000061.1 GCA_902778205.1 uncultured Ruminococcus sp.
CGGCGCGCCAGAGGTTACCGGATTTTTCTCCGGGACGGAGCGAAAAAAGACGGGATTTTATTGTCCGCGCTCCGTTGACAAACGCCGCGGGACAGATTATAATGGGATCAAGGAGCGGTCTCCGTCCGGAGGCTGCGCGAACAAAAAGAACGGGAGTGTGAACCATGAAGAAAATCCTTTGTCTCCTGCTGGCGGCAGTCATGACGATCCCCTTCGCGGCCTGCTCGGAGAGCGGCGGAAACGGGGACGAGCCTTCCCAGAGCCAGAGCGCGGGACAGAGCAGTCCGGAGGCTGAGGCCGCGCCCGAGGAGGAAGAGGACAGCACGGCGAAGCTGTACGAGGATCTGCCCGCCGGGAGCTACGGCGGATACAATTTCTCCTTCCTCAACAACATCTCCAACTTCGCCTATACCATCATGTCCGCCGAGGAGCTGACCGGCGAGGGGATCAACGACGCCGTCTACAACCGGAACCAGAAGGTGGAGGACACGCTGGACATCAAGATGGACGAGCACCTGGAGAGCTACTCCGAGGTGACGAACCAGATGAACTCCGCCGTTGCCGCCGGAGACGACACCTACTCCTGCTTCTGGAACGAGGCGGGATTCGTGGCGCCCTTCGCCATCAACGGATACCTCCTGAACGTCAACGAGATCGGTACCCTCAATCTGGACAAGCCCTGGTGGGAGAAGGCCGCCATGAGCGAGATCCAGGTGCTGGACAAGCTCTACTTCCTGGTGGGCGACGTGCACCTGATGTTCAAGGAATCCTTCTGGATGAACGGCTACAACCGTTCCATCATCGATCAGAACCAGCTGGAGAACCCCTATGACCTGGTGAAGGAGGGCCGCTGGACTCTGGACGCCATGAAGGCCGACATGGAGACCGCGGCGCAGGATCTGAACGGCGACGGCGTCATGGACGGGAACGACCGCTTCGGCGTCACCTGCTATTCCGGCTGCGTCCATCCGCTCTACATGTCCTGCGACGAGGTCATGATCGCCCGGAACGCGGAGGGCATTCCGGAGAACGTGACCCTGGGCGACCGCTTCTACTCCGTCATCGAGAAGATCGTCAACACCATGTTCACCAAGGACGCCCTGAACACCTACGTCTGCATGTCCGGCGTGACCAAGAACATCAGCCAGTATCAGGACGAGTGGCACGGGGTGTTCCTCTCCGGGCACGCGCTGTTCTATCTGGAGCCCATCGGGTCCCTGAAGAAGCTGCGCGACATGGACGACGAGTTCGGCATCGTGCCCTTCCCGAAGTACGACGAGGCCCAGAGCGATTACGTCACCTACATCGCCAACTACGCGGCCATGTGCGGCATCCCGGTCACCACCGCCGACGCCGAGCGCACCGGGACGATCCTCGAGAACCTCTGCGCGTACTCCTTCGGCGATCTGCGCGAAGCCTACGTGGACACCACCCTGAACTTCAAGTACATCCGCGACGAGGAGAGCAAGGAGATGCTGAACCTGATCCTGTCCTCCGGCCGCTTCAACCTCTGCGACCTGCTGAGCGTCACCGCCGTGAAGGACGCTGTGGGCAGCGCGGCGACCGGGGGCAATCCCGACGTGGCCTCCATCGCCGCCAAGACCGCCAAGGTCGCCGACAAGATGCTGGAGAAGAACCTCGCCAAGCTCATCGGAGAATAAGCTGTTTTGATCCGAATCAGGGCCGCATCCCGAGCCTCCCCCGCGGGAGGAAGGGAGAGCGGCCCTTTTTCCGCGCCTGCGGGAGCGGCGGGATTGGCGGAAGAGATTGACTTTCCGGGCGTTCTGTGCTACAATAAATCAATCCATTTCTGTCAGAAAAAGAGGGTACCCGTTCTGAACAACTCCGCACGAAAAGGCTCCTTCCTGGAGGGAGCGTTCATCCTGACCGTATCCACAGCCTTCGTCAAGCTGGCGGGTCTGTTTTTCACCTTTCCCATCGCCGGGATCCTCAAGGACGGCGGCATGGGCGTGTTCTACAGCGCATACGACATTTACAATATGTTCGCCGTTCTGGCCTCCGCGGGTCTGCCCGTGGCCGTGTCCCGCATGATCTCCGAAACGCTGGTCAGCGGCAACCACGACGAGGCGGAGCGCATCTATCAGGTGGCCGTCCGCATGTTCACCGCCATCGGTGCGTTCATCGCCGGATTCATGTTCATCTTCGGCGACTGGCTGGCGGCCAAGATCGGAAACCCGGACGCGGGACTCTCCATCCGGGTGCTGGCCGTGACCGCCTTCTGCGCCTTCGTCATGTCCGCCCTCCGGGGGTATTTCCAGGGCCATTCCGTCATGACCTACACGGCGGTGTCCCAGGTCATCGAGGCCGTGGTCAAGCTGGTGCTGGGCATCGTGCTGGCGGTGATCGTGGTCCGGGCCGGAGCCGGGGATTCCTCCTCTTCCGCCGCCGCCATTACGGGCGTGTCCGTGGGCGCGGTGCTGGCGGTGATTTTCCTGCTGTTCAGCAAGAAGCGGTTTGACCGGGGGACGGTGCTCTCCGGAATGCCCGTCCGTTCGACGAAGGCCATTGTGAAGGAGCTGTTCCGCATCGCCATTCCCGTGTCCCTGGGCGCGTCCGTCATGAGCGTGGTGAACGTCATCGACAACTTCATCATCATGCATCTCTTACAGGAGGGGATCTCCTTCGGGCCCATGAAGCTGGCCGGGCTGGACTTCGGCTACGAGGCCGCGAAAAGCCTCAACGGCGTGTTCGGAAACGCCAAGAAGATCTTCAATTTCCCCTCCGCCTTCATCGTGCCCTTCACCGTCAGCATCCTGCCCGTCCTGACCGCCGCGTGGACGGCCCGGGACAGGGAAGGCGTGAAGAAAAACCTGACCAACTGCTTTAAGTATTCGCTCATGCTGGCCCTTCCCGCCGGCATCGGCATGCTCATTCTTGCCGCCCCCATCTTCTCCATCCTCTATCCCAGAGGAAACGCGGAGGAGGGCGTTCCCATGCTGGCGACCTTCGGCATCGCCGTGATCCTGTACGCCGTAGTGTCCGTGACCGGCGCGATTCTGCAGGCCTTCGGACGGGTGAATCTGCCCCTGGTGAGCCTGACGGTGGGCGGCGTTGTCAAGTGCGTGCTGACCACGGTCCTGGTGAGCGTCCCGGCATTGAACATCAAGGGCGCGCCCATCGCCACCTGCGTCTGCTACGTGGTCATGATCGCCATGAACCTCACGTTCCTGCGCCCCTATACGAAGGGATGCGCCGGGGCCATCCTCGTCAACGTGGCGAAGACGGCGGCGGCGGCGGTGCTCATGGGAGGCGCGGCCTACCTGCTGGCCATTCCGCTGGAGTCCTGGCTCGGCCTCAGACTGGGCGGCCTGTTGTCCATCGCCCTGGCGGCGGCGGTCTACGGGGCGCTGGTCTTCGTCTTTAGGGTCGTGACAGTGGACGAGCTGAAAAACATCCGCAGAAGAGGCTGACGGGATCGATCCGGGATTACGGACTATCATCCGGCTGACGGCCTGCCCGTCGGACGGCCGGATTCAGAACAGGAGAGAACCATATGAAATTCGACATTCGGGAAACGGCGGCGGAGAGGATCATTCTCTGCGCCCACCGGGGGATCTTCGGGGGGAACATCCCCTGCAACACCATCGCGTCCTTCGACTTCGCCATCGCCGAGGGGGCGGACATGATCGAGCTGGACGTGACCAAATCCGCGGACGGTGAGCTGTTCGTCTTCCATCCCGGGATGGAGCGGAGGCAGTTCTGTCAGGACGTGAGCATCCGCAAGTCCACGGCTGAGGAGGTCCGGAGCTGGAAGCTCTGCAACGTGGACGGCACCCGGACCGAGCTGGGCGTCAACACCCTGGACGAGGTGCTGGAACACCTGAAGGGCCGGGTGTTCATCAACGTGGACAAGTTCGGCGACTGCCCGGCGGAGATCATCGAGTGCGTCAAGCGGCATGACATGAAGGACCAGATCATCCTCAAGTGCGCGCCCCGTCCCGCTCAGCTGGAGGTGATCGAGACGTACGCCCCGGACATCCAGTTCCTGCCCGTCATCAGCAAGACGGAGGACGTCCACGAGCGGCTCTCCGCCATGAACATCAACTACATCGGCACGGAGCTGCTGTTCACCACCGAGCAGGACGACACCGCCTCCGAGGCCTACCGGGAAAAGCTCCGCCGGGACGGAAAGCTCTGCTGGGTGAACACCATCGTCTACGACTACCGGGCGGTGCTGGCGGCAGGACACTCCGATGACGCAGCGGTCATGGGGGATCCCGAGTTCGGCTGGGGCTGGTGCGCGGACCGCTTCGACATTTTGCAGACCGACTGGATCGGAAGCCTGTCCCGGTTCCTGGAAAAGACCGGAAGACGGATGAAGGCCGGCAGATAAACGGACAACCGGACGGACAGCGGGGAAGCGGCTCCAGGGGCATCCATACCAAACCATCATCAGAAGGAGCAAAAGTATCATGCGAAACAGAAACGATATTCCCGCGGAATACAAGTGGAAGCTGACGGACCTGTTCGATACGCCCGAGGCCTGGGAGGCGCAGTACGCGAAATGCGAGGCCATGGTGCCGTCCCTGGCCGCTCTGAAGGGGACCCTCGGGCAGTCCGCCGAGAGCCTGTTCAACGCCTACGAGACGGTGGACCGGTTTGAGCAGGCCGTGGAGCACGTGGGAGACTACGCCTTCCTCGGCAAAGCGCTGGACGGAGGAGACGCGGATTTTCTGGCCCGGACCGACCGGGTGAGCGCCCTGTCCGTAAAGGCGGCCTCCGCCCTGTCCTTCTTCGAGCCGGAGTTGATGGCCATTCCGGCGGAGAAGCTGGCGGAGTTCATGACCTATGAGCCGCTGAAAAAGTACGCCCACATCATCGAGGACGCCACCCGCCTGCGGGACCACGTGCTGGATGAGAAATCCGAGACCATCCTTGCGAAGTTCGGCGGCGTCCGCAGGAATCCCTCCAATACCTACAACATCTTCACCAACGTGGAGATGAAGCTCCCCTCCGTCACCGGCGAGGACGGAAAGCCTGCCGAGCTGACGGGTGGGAACTTCCGCGCCTTCCGGGAGAGTCCGAAGAAGGAGGTCCGGGACGAGGCCTTCCGGGCTATGTTCGGCACTTACGGGAAGTACATCGGCACCTTCGCGTCCATCTACGGCGGGGCGGTGAAGCAGGACAACCTCTTCGCCTCCATCCGGGGCTACAAAAACGCCCGCGCGGCCTCCCTGGCGCATTCCAACGTGCCCGAGAGCGTCTACGACTCCCTGATCTCCGCCATCCACGGCGCCATCCCGGTCATGGAGAAGTATCTGGACCTGAGAAAGCGCGCCCTGGGGCTGGGCGAGATCGACGTGTACGACCTCTATACCCCCATGGTGAAGGACGTGGACTGGCCCATGCCCTACGAGGAGGCCAAACGGCTCGTCCTCGAGGCGGTGAAGCCCCTGGGCGAGGAGTACCGGACCATGATCGCGCGCGCCTACCGGGAGAACTGGATCGACGTGTACGAGACTCCCGGCAAGGAATCCGGCGCGTTCTCCTCCGGCGTCTACGGGCTCCATCCCTTCGTGAAGCTGAACTACGCCGACACCCTGGACGACGCCTTCACCCTGGCCCACGAGCTGGGTCACTCCATGCACTCCTATTATTCCTCGAAGACCCAGGATTTCGCCAACCACGGCTATCATCTGGTGGTGGCGGAGGTGGCGTCCACCGTCAACGAGGTCCTTCTGACCAAGTACCTGCTGTCCGTGGAGACCGATCCCAGACGGAGAGCCTGCGTCCTCAACAACTTCCTCGAGGGCTTCCGGAACACCGTGTTCCGTCAGACCCTGTTCGCCGAGTTCGAGCACAAGGCCCATGAAGCCGAGGCCGCCGGAACGCCCCTGACCGCCGATTATCTCTGCTCCCTCTACGCGGAGCTGGAGAAGACCTACTATCCGAACGCCGCCTTCCGCGACGAGATCAGGTACGAGTGGGCCTTCATCCCGCACTTCTACCGCGCCTTCTACGTGTACGTCTACGCCACGGGCTTCTGCTCCGCCGTGGACATCGCGTCCCGGGTGTTCGAGAGCGGCGACCCCTCCGACTATCTGAAATTCCTCTCCACCGGCGGATCCGACTACCCCGTCAACGAGCTGAAGATCGCCGGTGTGGACCTGACGAAGCCCGACGTGGTTCGGAACGCCATGAAGGAATTCGAAAAGACCGTGGACGAGCTGGCGGAACTGTTGAAATAAATATAAACGGCCCTCTGTCCGAACGGCGGAGGGCCTTCCGTGATTTTCCGGACAATCCGGATCTCTGACAGGAGGCATTATGAGACTCATTATGATCGGAACAAGCCACGGCGTGCCGGAGGCCCACAGGCGCTGCTCGTCCTATCTTCTGGAGGTGAACGGCGCTTACTACATCGTGGACATGGGCACCCAGACCGTGGAAGATCTCAGACGGCGGGGCATCTCCATCCCGGACGTGAAGCTGGTGATCTGTACCCATCCCCACGGCGACCACACCAACGGCCTGATCTCCTTCGTGGACCTGGTGAACTGGTACTTCAAGGATGCCTCCCCGGCGGTGATCCTGCCCAATCAGCGGCTCATCGACGCCATGAAGGGGTGGCTGGAGGCGGTTCAGAGCACCACGCCCGTGCGGGAGGGGATCCGCTTCGGCGTGACGACACCCGGCGTGACCTTCGAGGATGAGAACGTGAAGATCCGGGCGATCCCGACGCAGCACTGCCCGGATTCCTTCGCGTATCTGGTAGAGGCCGAGGGGAAGAAGCTCCTCTTCACCGGGGACCTGAGGCATCCCACCGTGGATTTCCCGGCGGTGGCGTTTGAAGAGGACATCGACCTGATCCTCTGCGAGCTGGCCCACTTCTCCCCGGACGACTGCGTGCCGGTGTTCGACAGGACAAAAGCGAAGAGGATCCTGCACACCCACATCAGCCCCCGCTGGCACGAGGAGCTGGCCCGTCAGCTGAAGCAGCCCCACCCCTATGAATACGGCGCGGTGTACGACGGCATGGAATTTACGCTCTGAGACAAGGAGAACCACATGGATATGGACAACGAGATCCTTCTTTACCACCCCGCGGTGTTCGTCGTGGGTTCGGACTATCAGATCATCTTTCTCACGGAGACCCGGGGACTCGGCTGGATCGAGATCGACGGGGAGCGCTATACCGACGAGGAGGCCGGACTGCTGTACTACGGCACCGTCCACAAGATCCCCGTTCCCGGAGCGGTCCTGAACCGGGTGAAGAAGTACACCGTGGTGTTCGTGGAGTATGCCGACAAGAAGCCCTATTATCCGGAGGGCGTGGAGAAGGTGCGGAAGGAGTACGTCTTCCGGCCTCTGGAGAAGGATTCCTTCCGGATCTTCCACTTTGCCGACACCCACGCGAGAACGAGGACGCCGCTGGAGCTGTACCGGGAGGTCGGGGACTGCGATCTGGTCGTGCTGAACGGGGACATCAACGAGCACAGCTATGAGCTGAAAAACTTCGAGACGGCCTTTGCCCTGGCGTCCGGATCGGCTGGGGGCGAGGTCCCTGTGATCTACTCCCGGGGCAATCACGACACCCGGGGCTACGCCGCTCAGGATCTGGTGAGCTACATTCCCACGGCGTTCCGGGACGGGCGGCGGGAGACCTTCTACTCCTTCCGGCAGGGACCGCTCTGGGGTCTGGTGCTGGACTGCGGCGAGGACAAGTACGACACCAACGTGGAGTACGGCGGCACCATCCTCTTCGACACCTTCCGGAAGCGGGAGACGGCGTATCTGAAGTCCGTCATCGCAAACAAGGAAAAGGAATACGAGGCCGAGGGTGTGAAGTACAAGATCGCCGTCTGCCACGTGCCCTTCGTGGAGCATTTCGAATACCCCTTCGACGTGGCAAGCGACATCTATGAGGAATGGACCGCGCTGCTGGGCGAAATGGGGATCGATCTGCTTCTTGCGGGACACATGCACCGGGCGTACTTCATCCCGGCCCGCACCCCGGACAAGCGGAACGCGGCCTTCCCCACGGCGGTCTGCTCCATCCCGGCGGTGAAGCGGGAGGACGGCAGCGAATTCTACGTGGGCGGCCTTCTGGAGCTCACCCCGGAGCGCAGGACGGTTCAGGCCGCTCCCCTGCCCGAGGTGTGGACCTTCTGAGGACGGATCGGACGGACATCAAGAGGATCATCGGAGCATGAAGAAAAAACAATGCGGAGCGGGAATCCTCCTTTTGTCCCTGGCGCTTCTGTGGAGCGGATGCGGGGGCGGGGATCCTGCTCCGGACGAGGGTGCGGTCCCGGATGCGGCACAGGAGACGGAGGCCGCGGCGGAGACGGAGGAAATCATGACGGAGACGCAAGAGGAGGAGAAGGCTATGACTCTCAGAGAGGAGCTCTGGGCAGAATACTGCGAACGGGAACGGCAGGACGAGACGAGGATCCGGGAGGACGCGGACCGCTCCGTCTCCCTGAACGGCGTCGTCATGAAATACGGCATGAAGATCGTGGGAGAGCCGGACGAGGACGGACGCTATCCCCTCTACATCGCCCTCCACGGCGGCGGATCCGACGAGACCGGCCGGATCAACGACGATCAGTGGCGGCAGATGGGGACCTACTATCTGGGCGGAGTGAAGAGCGGCATCTATGTCAACCCCCGGGCCGTGCGGGACACCTGGGACTGCCACTCCAACCCGGAGTCCTATCCCCTGTACGACAGGATCATCGAGAACATGATCCTCTTCCGGAACGCGGATCCGGACCGGGTTTACCTCATGGGCTTCTCGGCGGGAGGGGACGGGGTCTATCAGATTACCCCCAGAATGACGGACCGGTTCGCCGCCGCCAACATGTCCGCGGGCCATCCCAACGGGGTCAAGCTGGAGAACCTGTACAACATGCCCCTGCAGCTCCAGGTGGGGGCCAACGACGACGCCTACGGACGGAACAAGATGACGGCGGAGTACGACATCCTTCTGAACAAGCTGCAGGACAAGTACGGCGGAGGATATATCCACCGGACCAACATCCACGCGGACCGGGGCCACAACTTTGCCGACTACGACGACGCGGAGCACGAGATCATGTCGGACGTGCGGGCGTTCTTCCGGACTGGAAAGTCCGATACAGTGAAGGAGAAGACCGGCGCAGTGCTGTTTATGGATCAGTACCAGCGGGATCCTCTGCCGGAGACGGTTGTGTGGAACCTGGGCGTCCGGGCCTCCATGCGGACGGCGGAGAGCTTCTACTGGCTGTCCGCGCCGATGAATGTCAATACGGGCATCGTCACGGCCCGCTTCGACCGGGAGGCCAATTCCTTCACCGTCACGACGGACGGGAAGGTCAAGGGGGATCTCTCCATCCTGCTGTCGGAGGATATGGCGGACTTCTCCCGTCCCGTGACGGTGGAGCTCGACGGGGAGACGTTCTCTTATGAGCCGCAGATCCGCCGGGAGGTGATGGAGGCAACGCTTGAGGAGAGAGGGGACCCGAGCTGGATCTTTTCGGACCGGATCTCGCTCTCGGAGCTGAAGGACGGCGCCGGAAACTGACCGGGAACGGAGGAGGAGCGGTTGCGCATCGAATTTGACGGGATCCTGCGGGAGACGGAGGAGGGCGGCGCTTACGTGGCCGTTCCCGTGGATCTCCGGGCGGAATACGGCGTCGGACGGATGAAGGTGAAGGCCCTCTTCGACGGGATCCCCTACGAGGGCAGCGTGGTCAACATGGGCGTGAAAAACCCGGACGGCAGCGTCTGCTACATCATCGGGGTGTTGAAATCCATCCGCAAAACCCTCGGCAAGGGGGACGGCGGCACGGTTCACGTGGTGCTGACGGAGAGAGACTGAAAAGGACCCGTCCTCCGGTCATCCGGAAAAGACGGGTCCACGCATAAGGATCTGCGGGAGGCGTCAGCGGAGCAGTCCCTCGGCTGCTGCGGCTCTGAGAACGGCGCACTGGGTCTTGCCGTCGGGGATCTCCCCGTTCAGCACGGAGCGGACCGCGTCGGAGAGGGGCATCCGGAAGACCTCCAGGAATTCGTCTTCGTCCCGGTCCGTGTCCGTGAAGGTCAGGCCCCTGGCCAGAAACATGCGGATCCTCTCCCCCATGATGGCGGGCGAGCCGTAGAAGTCCCCCAGATCGATCAGCTCCCGGGGAACCGCTCCCGTCTCCTCGCGGAGCTCTCTGAGCGCGGCTTCGGTGGGATCCTCGTCCGGGTAGTCCAGCTTTCCGGCGGGTATTTCCGTCAGGACCTGCCCCACGGCGTATCGGTACTGCCGCTCCAGCACCACCTCGCCCTCGTCCGTCAGCGGCACCACGCAGACCGCGCCGATGTGCCGGACATATTCGCGGAGGGATTCGCCGCCGTCCGGAAGCCGCACCGTGTCCGCGTAGAGATGGACCACCTTTCCGTCGTAAATCAGTCGGGAAGTAATCGTTTTTTCAGTCAGCTCCATGCTCCGCTCCTGTATAATGAGTTTTTTCCATTATACCACCGGACGGACCGCTTGGCAAGAGCTTCGTGCCGGAGCCGGAGCGTTCCATGGTATATAAAAAGGGCTGTCGCATGAACGCTGAACAAGGAGAAATGCGACAGGCCCTTTTGTGACTAAAGAATGCTTTAAGTCAGCGGCTACCGTGTATGGCAGACTCTCCTTCAGTCAGCATAGCTGACAGCTCCCTCTGGGAGGGAGCCATAAGGGAAGGCCGCTCTCCTGCCTCCCTCTCAGAGGGAGGGGGACCGCTCGCGGTGGAAGGAGAGTCTGCTGAAATCAAATGAATATCAAAATCGGTGGATATACATATTGCTGACTTAAATATCCCCAAAATACTTCCGGACTGTTTTGTGGCAGCTCCCGTTTTATTTGTCGAAAAACTCTTTTTCGGCGTCACCTTCCGTACCGGCTGTGTCCCGTGCGGAAGGCGGCCCATACGATCCAGCCCAGCGCGGATCCGGCGGCGATGAAGGCGGCGGTGAAGAGAAGGATCGGACCGACGAAGCCGCCGAACACGATCTGCAGGATGTCCAGCCAGTGGCAGACGTACACCAGCACCGGCAGAAGCGCGGCCAGCATCAGGGGCAGAAACCGCGTCCAGCGTCTCCCGGGCCTAAAGGACAGGAGCACCTGCGCCAGGAACGCCAGAACAAAGGGCAGGAGGAAAAAGAGGATCCAGATGTCCATGGAGACCGGGATGATCTGCCGGAAGAACTCCTCGATTCCGGTCCCGTGAAAGAAATCGGCAAGGGAGGGAACCATTTCGTGCTCCTTTCTGCTTTTTGCGGCGGATCGTGATTGGATTCAGGACACCAGCCGCGCGGTGCGGATCTCGGCTCCGAAGGGCGTCAGGGCCAGGGCGGCCAGCTTGAAGTGCTG